>CAYYYC010000011.1:12961-19281 GCA_964475695.1 uncultured Rubrivivax sp. | reverse complement strand
AGCGACGGAATCATAATCCGCAGGTCCGGGGTTCGAGTCCCTGATGCGCCACCACCGCCCCAATGTGCAGCCCACGAAGAAGCGGGCCCGCCGGGCTCGGCTCTCAGAGAGCCAGCACGATGCGCCGGCTCAGTGATCGTGAGCAGCATGGCGTCATCTGGGTGTTGGCCGCCTTCTCCTCATCGGTTTGATACTGGTCCCTGTGGTCGGGGGTGCCCTCCAGCACGGGGGTCAGGCAGGTGCCGCAGATCCCCTGCTCGCAGCTGATCGGAAGGTTGATGCCGGCGCCGATCAGTGCGCTGGCCACCGACACGCCCGGCGGCACTTCCAGCTCCACCCCGCTGTGGGCGGCGACAACCGTGAAGGATTGGCCCTCCTGAGCGTCCGAGGCCTTGAAGCGCTCCACATGCAGACGCGCAGGGTCCACCCCCTGCTGCGCGGCGCCGCGCAAGACGAACTCGATGAAACCCTCGGGCCCGCAGATGTAGACATCTGCGGAGGCACTGGCTGAGCCCAAAGCCTGCGACAGCGAGAAGCGCTGCGCCTCGGGCCCGTCGTCATGATGCAGGCGGCATGCGCAGGCCAGCGGCCCGGCGGTGACTTCCTCGAGGAATGCGGTCCGCGCGCGACTGCGGGTGCAGTAGTGCAGGACGAACGGGCGTGATTGGGCCGCCAGCACCTGCGCCATCGAAAGCAACGGGGTGATGCCGATGCCCGCGGCCAGAAGCAGCACCGGCCCCGTGCCTTGGGTAAGGTGGAAGTTGCAGCGCGGCGCGCCGATGAGCACATGTTGGCCAGGAGCGAAGTCACTGTGGATCGCCTGCGAGCCTCCGCGGGTGTTGGGGTCCAGAAGGATTCCGAGGCGATAACGCTGGCGCTGGCGCGGGTCGCTGCAGATCGAGTACTGCCGCACCAGCCCCGGGCGGATGTGGATGTCCACATGGGCGCCCGCCTCGAACGCCGGCAAGTCGCCGCCATCCTTGGCCACGAGCTCCAGTTCGATGATGTCGGCGGCCTGGGGCCTTCGGCTCAGGATGCGAACTTCCAGCAGCCCGTCACGCTGCGAACTCATGCCGCGGGGGAATCCTCGCTGAGCAGCCGCCCGAGCACACGGCGGTAGCGGGTGGGACCGGCATCGACCACCAGCAGCGCCGGGTTCAGGGGGCCGCTGGCCTGGTCCATCAGCACCTGCTGAGCCTCGATCACCGGCACATCCTGATCCTTGAACGCAAAGGTTCGCATCTCGAAGATCTTCTGGCGAATCTCCTCATTCTTCTCGTGTCCCTCGGTCAGGACATTCCAGCGCGCGGCCGAGTAGTGGTAGTGGGTGGTCCGGGTGGTCTCGGGCGTGAGCAGGTGCAGCGCAAAGTATCCGGTGCCTTTTTCCTTGGGCTCACCCGGCTTGCTGACGCCGAACTCCAGAATCAGGCAGCTGGGCGCGTACCAGGAAATGGTGCTCCACTGGTCGCCCCGCTCGAAGCCCGGTGGGCTCATCATCTTGAGGATGCCGGGGGTGTCCGCATTCTTGGAGGGCCGGCTGACAGCCACCACGTCGCCGTGCTGCTCAACCTTGATGTCGGCCTCCACCGTGCTGGCTGTGCCCAGGATGCCCGCGTGCACATAGGAGGTGTGGCTGAGATCCAGGAGGTTGTCCACCACGAGCTCATAGTTGGCCTTGACCTTCAGATATCCGGGCTGTGAGATGTGGCCGGCCGGACGATCGTCAAGGCAACCGTAGTTGGGGATCTTGCTCGGGTCGGCAGGGCGATCGCCCATCCAGACCCACAACAGGGTGTGGCGCTCGACCACCTCATAGCCGCGGACATGGGCCGCCGCCGGGATCGAGCAGTCGCCGTGGGGATTCTTCACGCACTTGCCATCGGCCGCGAACTCGAGCCCGTGATAGATGCACTGGACGCGGTCGCCCGGCATGAGACGCCCCATGGACAGCTGGGCGAAGCGGTGGGGGCAGCGGTCGGTGATCGCGGCCACTCCGCCGCCCTCCTTGCGGAAGAAGACCAGCGGCTCTCCCAGGATGGTGCGGGCAAACATCTTGCCCGGCTCGAGGTCGCGCGACCACATGGCCACATACCAGGCATTGCGGATGAAACGGTCGGTGGATGCGACCAGCGGGACAGTGGCGGTTGTGCTCATGGAACGAGCCCTCCTTGTGTGGGTTCCTCGCGGGCCGCGGGCGGTTTCGACCCTTGAGCGAAAGGCTACTTCAGGCGCAGGGTGAGGGCAAACTACAGTTGCTCATGGGCGCATGAGGTGATTTCAGCTCTTTGGCCTCCTGCACCAACACCTGCGCTCGCTCTCGGAGCAGGTCGATGCGAACCTTTCCCCGGGAGTTTCGGGGCAGCGCGCTCACCGCGAAAAGCCGCCTGGGCAGTCTGTCCCTGGCAAGCTGTCCCGCTGCGTGGGAAATGAGCTGCGCCAGCGGCGTTTGGGCGCCCGGCTTGAAGACCACGAAACAGACGATTTCCTGGCCGTAGATCTCATCGGGAACGGCGGTCACGGCCGCCTCGGCCACATCCGGGTGGGAGAGCACCGCGTCTTCGATCTGCACGGGCGAGATCTTGACGCCGCCCCTGATGATGAGCTGATCCCGCCGGCCCAGGATACGAACCACTCCATGCTCATCCTGCTGGCCGATGTCGTTGGTGCACAGCGGCCTGCCGCGAATCGGGCGAATGGCCCCGTCCGGCTGCAGCATGCCCACCGCCAGCTTCTGGCCCTCGACGACGACCTCGCCGACCTGCCCAGGCTCCAGCGGCCTGCCCCGCCCATCCACAACCTTGAGCGAAATGCCCCGAGTGGGCAGCCCCACCGAACCGACGACCCGTCCGTGAGACCGGTTGCCACAGATCCAGCCGCCCTCAGAAGACCCGTAGAGGTTGACGATCGCAATGCCGGTCTGACGCTCGAAATGGCTCCAGGTGGCCGCAGACAGCGGCGCCGAGCTCGAGGTCATCAGCCTGAGACTCGATGCGCATGGGCGCAGTCGGCCTTCCGGCTGCCTGAGCAGGATGTTCAGCACCGTGGGCACCCCCACACTGACCGTCACCGCATGGTCGGCCACCCATTGCGCAAAGCGCGTGGCGGAAAACTCCCGGGCCACATGAAGCGAGAGCCCGCACTGCAGCATGGGCATCAGGCTGAGGATCTGAGGTGAGTACCAGCTGAACGAACGGTACTCCAGCATCCTGTCCTGCGGCCCCAGGTCCAGGAGCTCCATGCTGTCGAGCCCGTTGAGCCAGTAGGAGCGGTGGTCATGCAGGATGATCTTCATCCGCCCTGATGTCCCTGAAGTGCAGCACGCCGCAGCCAGGTCGCACTCCGCGGCCCCCGGCCCCAGGACCGCTCCATCGCGCTCAGTCTGGCCGGGCCTGAGGGCCAAGTCGGTCGGCTCGTCGGGCGCGCAGGGCCAGCGGCCAAAGCTCAGCTGCAGGCCCTGCCCGCCCGCCACGCCCGAGGGAGCGCCACCCGGCCCGTAAAGGAGCGCCTCGGGCCTGAGGGTGCAGACCGCCTGACGTGTGGCGTACGCGTCAATCTGCGAGCGGTCCATCGGACACACCACCGCCCCGATGCGCCAGAGAGCCAGCCAGACGCAAAGTGTCTCGACCACCTCGTCCATGAGGAGGACCACGCGCATCCCATGGCGCAATCCCCGTCCCAGCAATTGCGCCGCCACGCCGTCCACGACGCCCTGCAGCTCGCCAAACGCGATGGATCTGCCGCTCTCGACATCCACGATGGCCGGATGCCGGGGCCTGGAGGCCGCGTGCTCGGCCAACAACCGACCCAGGGGCTGCCAGGCGCCGTGTCTGCCGTGTGCTGGCTGCATGGTCATCGGCGCTGGTCAGGCGGACGAGGCGCCGAGATTGGCCAGCGCCCAGTCGCGAAACAATTCGACCCGGCGCAGCTTGGCCTTGGCGGTGGTCGATGTGAGGAAGTAGTGCGAGCTGGAGCGCACCCTGGGCGCAAATGGGGCCACCAGCCTGCCCTGGGCCAAATCACGGTTGACCAGCGGTGTGCGGCCGATGGCCAGCCCCATGCCCTCCACCGCAGCGGCCTGGGAAGTCAGCTGCAGCTGGAACACCGCCTCCCCGGCGAACTGGATGCTGCCATGGCCCGCGGCTTCGAGCCACGCCGGCCAATCGTCCTGGTAGAGCGAATAGAAGTAGGTGCGTATTCGGGTGAACTGCGCCAGCGCCAGCGCCAGACCGGCACCCTCGCGCGGGGTGTCGGCCGCCGGGCACAGGGCGGGCGCGCAGACGGGGAAAAACTCCTCGTCATGAAGCAGGTCGGAGCGCATTCCGATCCAGCGTCCCGACCCATACCTGATCGCCACATCATGGGTGTTGCTCTCGAACTCGTGGAAGTTCGCGCTCGTGGAGACATGGACGGTGATCTCCGGATGCAGCCGCTGGAATTCAGGCAGCCGGGGCAGCAGGCAGTGGAGGGCATAGGCCGGCAGACAGGCGATCACAAGGACGGAGTTCAGCGCCTTCTTGCGTGTGTTCTCGCTGGCGATGGCCAGCATGCTGATGGCTTCGCCGACCGTGCGCAGATATTCGACAGCCGCCGGCGTCAGCGCCAAGGTGTTGCGCTTGCGGGTGAACAGCTTGGTCTGAAGCCGCTCCTCCAAGGCCTTGATCTGGTGGCTGATGGCCGTTTGGGTGACCACCAACTCCTGAGCCGCGCGGGTGAAGCTCAGGTGGCGGGCGGCCGCCTCGAACGCCAAAAGGCTCTGCAGGGGCGGAATGAAGGGTCTCATGCTGGGGCAAGACTACGGGCGCTGAGCCGAAATCCCTCCGGGATAAGGAGCCTTGGAATCCTACGCCCCCGACCATAGGCACACAATCCGGACCGGTCTCATTGAAAACCCTCGGGTCCGTCCAAGTGCCCGGCAAGCTTGAAGCTGCCCTGGGCTGTGGCCATCAGGTTTCCGTCGCCGCACCAGGCCTCTCCTCGGGCAAAGAACAGATTGCGGCCGCGCTGGACGAGGAAGCCCTTGGTCACCAGGACCCCGCTGCGTCCCTTGTTGACGAAATTGATCGACAGGGACACCGTGTGCGCGTGCAACGGCGACTGGCCCCGCGGCCGATACAGCCCGGCGTAGCCGCAAGCCACATCCAGCAAAGTGGAGAGCACGCCTCCCTGGATCACGCCCTGACGATTCAGGAGCTTGGCGTGCAACGGCAGATGGAACTCGCTGTAGCCCTCATGCCAGCGAAGGAGCCGAGCCCCGATCAGGGACAGGAAAGGGTTGTCGAGGGGCACCTGATCCTCGTGTCCGATCTCCGACGCCAGTTCTGCGTTCCAAGCCTGCATGGCCCAAGGGTAACGACAAGCCCCGGGGGACGCCCAGCGAAATCGATTCATGCGGCCATGAGCCGGCCTCGCCCCTCGCCATGATGAAGGCATCTCATGGGGTGGATGAAAAACAATCGTTGGCGCGAATGGCCGCGCAACCACTACGCTGAGTCCAGCGACTGCGCCCGCTCCGGGGCCCAGTCCCCGTCGATCCAACCCAATTCAACAGGAGGCCAGGATGAAGTCAGTCAAAAGCGTGGGCACGTTGTGCGCCTTGTGCGCGGCTCTGTGCGCGGCCTGGGGCCCCGCACAGGCGCAAATCTCCAACGATGTCGTCAAGATCGGCTTCGTCACCGACATGTCCGGCATCTATGCCGATCTCGACGGGCCGGGGGGGGTCGAGGCGGTTCGCATGGCCATCGCCGACTTCGGCGGACAGGTGGCGGGCAAGAAGATCGAGTTGATCTTCTTTGACCACCAGAACAAGCCCGACATTGCGGCGGCCAAGACCCGTGAATGGGTAGATGTGCAGAAGGTCGACCTTCTCCTGGGCGGCGTGAACTCCGGGGTTGGCCTGGCCATGTCCAAGATTGCCGCCGACAAACGCACCGTCTACATCTCGGTGGGCGCCGGCACCGCGCGGCTGACCAACGAGGACTGCACCCCCTACACCGTCAACTACGCGTTGGACACGATCGCCCAGGCCCGTGTGGCGGGCCGCGCGGTCACCAATCACGGTGGCAAGTCATGGTTCTTCCTGGTGGCCGACTACGCCTTCGGCCACTCGCTGGAGAAGGACACCTCTGAGGTGGTGCGCGGCAATGGCGGCACGGTCTCTGGCTCGGTGCGCCATGCGCTGGGAACCTCCGACTTCTCATCCTTCCTCGTCCAGGCCCAGACCTCGAAGGCCCAGGTTCTCGCTCTGGCCAACGCGGGCAGCGACCTGCACAACTCCGTCAAGGCCGCCAGCGAGTTCGGCATCAACCGCAACATGCGCATGA
>CAYYYC010000011.1:0-12951 GCA_964475695.1 uncultured Rubrivivax sp. | reverse complement strand
TGCAGTTCATCACGGACACACACACCATGGGTCTCAATGCCACCCAAGGCATGTATCTCTCCGAAGCCTGGTACTGGGATCTCAACAACGAGACCCGCGCCTGGTCGCGCCGCTTCTTCGAGAAGACCAAGCGCATGCCCACGGTTCTGCAGGCCGGCGCCTACTCGGCCGCCACCACTTACCTCAATGCGGTCAAGGCTGCCGGCACCGATGACCCCGACAAGGTCATGGCACGGCTGAAGTCCACCAAGATCAACGACTTCTTCGCCAAGAACGGCTACATCCGGCCCGATGGCCGCATGGTGCACGACTACTACCTGATGCAGGTCAAGAAGCCCTCGGAGTCCAAGTACGCCTGGGACTACTACAACCTGATCCAGACCGTGGCCGGCGAGGATGCGTTCAACACGAAGGCCGAGTCCAAGTGCCCCCTGTGGAAGTGACAACTGCGCAACAGGGCAAGACTCCCGGGTTGTCCCGGCCGGCAGGACATTGACCAACCCCCAATCCGGCCCAGACAAGGGAGTCTGCCCATGAACAAGAGTGCAAGCAGTCAGGAAACCGAGGTCCAGCGTCTTCGGATGTACATCGGCGGCGACTGGGTCGACGCCGCCGATGGCCGGATCCTGGGCAGCCTGAACCCCTACCGGCAGGAGGTCTGGGCGGAAGTGCCCGATGCCGGTGAAGTCGACGTGGCCCATGCGGTGGCTGCGGCCCGGGCAGCCTTCGATGAGGGGCCTTGGCGCTCGACCACGCCCCAGCAGCGGGCGGCGATGATGCGAAAGCTGGGCGACCTGATTGCGCGGGATGCGGAGCGGATGGCCCGCATCGAGTCCACCGACAACGGCAAGTTGTTGCGCGAAATGCTCGGGCAGTGGAAGTACCTGCCGGAGTGGATGTACTACTTTGCCGGGCTGGCCACTCAGTCGCAGGGTGAAGTGCTGCCCAGCGACCGCCCCGGCTATGTGGCCTTCACCCGCAAGGAACCGATCGGCGTGGTGGCGGCCATCACGCCCTGGAACAGCCCGTGTCTGCTGATGATGTTCAAGCTGGCCCCCGCCTTGGCTGCCGGCTGCACCTTCATCGTCAAGCCCTCCGAACACACGCCGGTTTCCACCCTGAAGTTCGCCGAATTGGTGGAGGAGGCCGGCTTCCCGCCCGGCGTGTTCAATGTGATCACCGGCGGACCGGATGTCGGGCGCTGGCTGGTCTCGAGCCCGAGCATCGACAAGATCAGCTTCACCGGCTCCGATGGGGTGGGCCGGGCCATCGCCAGGGCCGGCGCGGAAAACCTCACCCGCGTCTCGCTGGAGTTGGGTGGAAAGTCACCGCAGGTCGTGTTTGAGGACTGCGACCTGGAGGCTGCGGTCAACGGCGTGATTTCAGGGGTCTACGCGGCCACCGGACAGACCTGCATGGCCGGTTCGCGCCTGATCGTGCACCGCTCGATCCACGATGCCATGGTCAAGCGCCTGGTCGAGCGGGCCAGCAGCATCCAGCTGGGCGACCCCCTGGACATGGCCAGCGAGATGGGGCCGGCGGCCACGGGGCCGCAGTTCCACAAGATCCTTTCGATGGTCAAGGCCGCAGAAGCCGAAGGCGCCCATCTGGCCTACGGCGGGCGTCAAGCGCCCCAGGGCGGATTCTTCGTCCTGCCCACCATCCTGACGAATGTCACCAACTCGATGATGATCGCCCAGGACGAGGTCTTCGGGCCGGTGCTCTCGGTGCTGACTTTCGAAACCGAGGAGGAGGCTGTCCGCATCGCCAATGACACCCGCTTCGGGTTGGCCGCGGGGATCTGGACAAGCAATGTGCAACGCGCCCACCGGGTCGCAGGCCGGCTGAGAGCGGGCAGCGTCTGGATCAATGCCTACCGGGTGACTGCGCCGTTTGCGCCTTTTGGCGGCTTCAAGCACAGCGGCATCGGGCGGGAAAACGGGCATGACGGGATGCACGAATACCTGGAGACCAAGACGATCTGGATCGAGCTGACCGGAAACCTGCGGGATCCGTTCAAGCTGGGCTGAAGGACACGAGAAATGGCCATCCCGCGCCTGGGCGAGTTCGACTTTGTGATCGTTGGGGGCGGCTCGGCGGGTTGCGTCCTGGCCAATCGCCTGTCGGCAGACCCGGCCGCTCGAGTGTGCCTGCTGGAGGCGGGAGACACCGACTGGTATCCCTGGATCCACGTGCCCATCGGCTACTTCTTCACAATCAACAACCCACGCACCGACTGGTGCTATGTGAGCGAGCCCGATCCGAATCTGGCCGGCCGCAGCATCAAGTACCCGCGAGGCCGCGTGCTGGGCGGGTCATCCTCGATCAATGCCATGGTCTACATCCGAGGCCATGCCGCCGACTACGACGGTTGGGCGCAGCAGGGCAACCGGGGATGGTCCTGGGACGATGTGTTGCCCTACTTCAGGAAGTCCGAGGACCACTATCTCGGCGCCAGTGCGGTGCATGGGGCCGGGGGCGAACTGCGGGTCGAGGGGCTGAGGGCCCACTGGGAGGTGCTCGACGCCTTCTGCGACGCCGCGGTCGAGTGCGGCATTCCCCGCACCGACGACTTCAACGCGGGCGACAACTTCGGGGTGGGCTACTTTCAGGTGACTCAGCGCAACGGGGTGAGGATGAGCACCGCGCGTGCGTTTCTCAAGCCCGTCAGGCATCGCCCCAACCTGACCGTCCTGACCAAGACTCAGGTGGCTCGCCTGACCCTTGAGGGGCGGCAGGTGACGGGCCTGGTGGCCCTGCGGGGCGGCCAGGAAATGGAGGTTCGGGCCCGGCGGGAGGTGATCCTGTCGGCCGGCTCGATCGGCTCGCCGCAGATCCTGATGCTCTCGGGCATCGGCGATGGCGGCGCACTCGGCGCGCTGGGGCTTGCCGTACAGCACGACCTTGCCGGCGTGGGCAGGAACCTGCAGGACCACATCGCCATGCGCACGATGTTGCGGGTGGCCGACACGATCACGCTCAACCAGCAGGCCTCGACTCTGTGGGGACGGGTCAAGATGGGCCTGGACTACGCCCTCCTGCGGCGGGGGCCCCTGACCATCCCACCCGCGCTGGTGAACGCCTTTGTGCGCAGCGACCCTTCCCAGCCCACGCCGGACCTGCAGTTCGTCTGCTATCCGGTGACCTACGACAAGCTCGGAGACATGCCGCACCACTTCCCGGGATTCACCGCCGGGGTGTGCCTGCTGCACCCGGAAAGCCGCGGCAGCGTCAGCCTCAAGAGCGCCAACCCCCTGGACGCGCCGGCCGTGCACCTGAACTTCCTGGACACGGAAAACGACAGGCGAACCGCGCTGGCGGGCGTGCGCGCGCTGCGGCGGGTCTGCTCTGCGCCGGCAATGCAGCGCTTTTCCCCTTCGGAATTCCTGCCGGGTGGCCACATCCAGGGCGACAGCGAATTGCTCGAAGGCATCGCCAAGATGGCCGGGACCATCTTTCACCCGGTCGGAACCTGCAAGATGGGCTCAGGCCCCGATGCGGTGGTCGATGAGCGGCTGCGGGTGCACGGACTTCAGCGCTTGCGCGTGGTCGACGCCTCGATCATGCCCACGATCATCTCAGGCAACACGAACGCCACGGCGATCATGATCGGGGAAAAGGCTGCCGACATGATCCAGGAAGACGCCCGTCGCGCCTGAGGCAACGGCGGTGCTGCCTGGGGGCGGGAGTCAGCGCACCGCGCCCATCGACATCAGGGCCGTGACCACCGTGGCCGCCGCCGCGATCACCGACACCACCGCAGCGACAACGGCCACGCGCGCACTGCGGTTGAGGCCGACGGACTCCCCGGACGGCCTGCGCTGTGCAGCCTCGCCGGCGACCGCAGCTCCGTTCCCGGACAGTGCCTGAGCCGCAGAGAGTTCGCGGGCGAAACGGGTGAAGAAGTCATTGGCCATCTTCTGGGTCACGCCGTCGATCAGGCGTGCGCCCACCTGCGCCAGACGCCCCCCGACCTCGGCCCGGGCCTCGTAGCTCAATCGGGTGCCGCCCGGCACGGGCTCCAGACGCACCCGGGCCGATCCTTTCCCGAAGCCGGCCACCCCTCCGGACCCTTCAAAGGACAGCGAGTAGGCCTCGGGCGGAGCGAGATCGGAGAGTTGGAGCTTGCCGGTGAAGCGTGTTCGAATCGGACCGACCGTGGCCTGCAGGGCCACCCGGTACAGGCCATCGCCCACCAACTCGAAGACATCACAGCCACTCAGGCAGCGCTTGAGGACCTGGGGGTCATTCAAGGCTTCCCACACGGCCTGCTGAGTGGCGGGAATGGTCTGCTCTGCTTGAATCTTCATGGCGTACCCGTTGGGTCGACGGATGCCGACGTGGCGCGCATCCGCTCTGCAGCCAACTTCACTGCAGACACGATTTCAGGGTAGGCGCCACAGCGGCACAGGTTTCCGGCCAGATAGTGCCGGATCTCCCGGTCGCTCGGTTCGGCGTTGTGGGCCAGAAGCTGCCGTGCCATCAGAATGAAGCCCGGCGTGCAGAAGCCGCACTGGAAGGCGCCCGCGTCAACGAATGCCTGCTGCACGACATCGAGCCTGCCGCCCTGGGCCACGCCCTCGATCGTGGCCACCGCGGCGCCATCGGCGTGCATGGCCGGATAGATGCAGCCCGTGACGGCCTGGCCGTCGACCACCACGGTGCAGCACCCGCACAGGCCCTGCCCGCAACTCTCCCGCGCGCCATGCAGCCCGCAGTCGCGCACCAGTTCCACCAGGCTGGTGTAGGCCTCGACATGCCGAGCCTGGGCCTGGCCGTTGAGGTGAAAGTGGATCAGGGTGCTGGTGTCGCTCATCTCTGCCCCGTCGTTTTGGTCAGTCGGCCAGTGCCTGCCCGCGCTGCTCGCACAGAGCACGGAAGACCATCTCGGGCGTGATGGGCAGCGAGAAGATTCTCACGCCCACCGCATCGTGGATGGCCTCAGCCACGGCTGACGCCACACCAAAGCTCCCGCTCTCACCCACGCCCTTGGCGCCGAACGGCCCCGAAGCCTGCCGGGCAGAGACGGCCTCGCAGCCGAAGTCCGCCGGAATGTCGAGCAGCCCCGGGATCTTGTACTCGGAGAACGAGGCGTTGCGCAGGCGGCCCTCATCGTCGAACTCCATCTTCTCCAGACAGGTCAGGCCCAGCTGCATGATGGCCGCGCTGGAAATCTGCGACTCCACCACCATGGGGTTGATTGGCGTGCCGCAGTCCACCACATTCTCGATGCGAAGGATGCGGTAGTGGCCCGTCTCGGTGTCGACCTCCACCTCAACCCCGGTGCCGCCGATCATCCAGTTGGGGGTGATCTGCGGCGAGCGTCCGTTGGCGTCGGGCGATTGGTAGGGCGGCATGAAGCTTCCCGTGCCGACCACGGTTCCGGCGGACATGCCGAAGCGCTTGCGCAGCAGGGTGCCGGCCTCGCTGGCGCAACCATCGAAGGGCACGCCCAGCTCCTGAGCCATGCGCCGAAGTTGGGCCAGCACGTCCTCGGCCGCCAGACGCACCGCATGGCCCATGTGGAAAGTCGAGCGCGAGCCCAGGGTGGCCATGTCGTAGGGGGTGACATCGGTGTCCGGATGCACCACGCGCACATCCTCGGCGCGGATTCCCAGCACATCGGCCGCCACCATGGCCATGGCCGTGTCCGAGCCCTGGCCCATGTCCACCGTGCTGGTGCTCAGGGTGCAGCTGCCATCGCCCCCGAGTGCAATCGTGGCCACCGATGTGGTGGGAGCCACCAGGGCCTTGAAGCCCAGGCCCACGCCGCGCCCGCGCCGCCTGGAGCCCGTCCCGCGGTCCAGGGGCTGATCCCAGCGCAGGCGCTCGGCGACCCGCTGCAAGACTTGCTTGAGCGCCGCATCCTTCATCACGGTTCCCGTGGCATGCGGCCGCCCGTCCTCCAGCAGATTGAGCATGCGAAAGGCCACCGGATCCATCTTGAGCTCACGGGCGATCAGGTCGGCCTGGCATTCGTAGCCCCAGACGAGCTGCGTGATGCCGAAGCCACGGAACGCTCCGGCCGGCGGCAGGTGGGTGTAGACCTGATAGGAGTCGATGCTGACGTTCTCGATGTCGTAGGGCCCGCCGGCGGTGAAGCCCGACTTCTGGGTCACTCGCGGGCCGATGTCCGCATAGGCCCCGCCATTCCAGAACACTTCGCAGCGTCGCCCGATGATGCGCCCGCCGGCATCCACAGCGCTCTGGATTCGGAAGGTCGTGGCGTGCTTGGTGATGGTGTAGAACTGCTCCTCCATCGTGAGCGCCACCCGCACCGGCCGGTGGGCGATCAGGGCCAATGCCGCGGCCAGCGCCTCGAGCTTGATGTAGAGCTTGGCGCCGAAGCCACCACCAAGCATCAGTGTCTTGACCTGAACCCTGTTTTCCTGCCACCCGAGCAGCCGAGCCACCTCGATGCGAACAAACGACGGGCTCTGCGACGCGGTGTGGATCACCAGGCCGCCCTGCTGCGGCTCACCGATGGAGATCATGGGCTCCAGCGGCACATGCATGACCTGCTGAGTGCGGAAGGTGTGGTCGAACACATGGGCCGCACCGGCAAAGGCCCGCTCCACATCCCCATGCCGCAGGTGGTAGTCCAGAGCCACATTGGTGCCCTTGCGGCCCGCCAGATGCTTGAGGTCGGGGAAGGTGCCGGCAGGCCGCAGCTCGTCGTGCACCAACACCTGCGACTTGGCGGCCTGCACTTCGCAGAACACCGCCGGCAGAACCTCGTAGTCAACCTGAACCAGGCCGGCGGCGGCCTCGGCCACATGCACATCGTCGGCCAGCACGACGGCCACCGGCTCTCCGACATGCCGGACCTTGCCCTCGGCCAGGATGGGCTGGTCATGGAACGCCGGGCCGTAGTGCGGATCCGGGATCACGGCGCGGATGTCCTGGGCGGTGATCACCTGGAAGACCCCGGGATGGGCGCACGCCTGCGCCACATCGATGCCCAGGATGCGGGCGTGGGCATGGGGGCTGCGGATCAGCTTGGCGTGAAGCATCCGGGGCAGGGCCAGGTTGTGCGTGTACTGCGCGGTGCCCGTCACCTTGGCGTGGGACTCGAGCCGGTGGAGCCGTCGGCCCACCTGCGGCTGGCTGTCGGCAGGACGGTTCATGCGCAATTCCTCGCCGGGCCGATGGCCCTTTGGATGGCTCGTGGCAGGCTCACCCGCAGCAGTTGGCGCTTGTACGCCGCGCTGCCATGGGCGTCGCCGACCACGGGAGCCTCGGCTGCGGCGGCTTCGGCGGCGCGCGCGATCGACTGCGCGTCCAACCCGCCGCGCTGCAGTTCGGCCTGCGCATCGGCCAGCCGGGTTGGCGAATCGGTGGCCGCTGCGGCAATGATGCTGGCCGCCTGCAGGCGTTGGCCTTCCATCTGCAGCACCACCGCCAGCCCCAGGGCCGGCCAGTCGTGGGCGGCACGAGTCGTGACCTTGAGGTAAGCCCCCTGCCCAGCCTGGGGCGGAATGCGAATCGCGACCACCAACTCGTCGCGCGCGATGACGGTCTCGTAGTAGCCTGTGCACAGCGCATCGGCCGGCACCACCCTTTGGCCGCGTCGGCTCTCGAGCACCACCTGCGCGCCGAGGGCCGCCAAGACAGGCGGCATGTCCATGTGCGGGTCGGCGTGCGCCAGGCTGCCGCCCAGAGTGGCCACGCTGCGCACACGAGGGTTGGCCACGCCACACAGGGCCTGGGCCAGCAGCGGCCAGCGGCTGCTCACCTGCGGGTTCGATTGGATGTCGGCCATCCGCGCCATCGCACCGATGCGCAGCCAGCCGCCGGGCTCCACATGCACTCGGCTGTGCTCCGCGCCGATGCATCGTGTGCTGACGAGCCGGGTGGGCTTGAGAACGCCCGCCTTCATCATCAGCATCACCGCCGTGCCGCCGCTGATCGGCCGCACGCCGGGATCCTCGGGGTCAAGCAGCTCGACGGCCTCCTGCAGCGAATAGGGCAGCAGGAATTCGAATGGGGTCATGCAAAGGCCCTCGCCGACAAGTCCAGGAGCCCCTGCGCGATCCGGTCGGGCGCCTCCAGCGGGGTCAGGTGCCTGGCCCCCTGAAGAATCTCCAGGCTGGACCCGGAGATGCCGTCGTGCAGAGCCTGGGCCATGGCCACTGGAGCCGCGTAATCCTCTTCGCCCACCACCACCCAGGTGGGCGCACGGATCGCGCCCAGCAGTGCCCGGCCGTCAAAGGCTCCGAGCATGCGGCAACTGGCCATGTAGCCATCCACCCGATTGCGGAGGAACACCCCCGCCCAATGGTTGGCCTGCGCCGGGTCACGGCGGCGGAAGTCATCACTGAACCAGCGGGTCAACTGGAAGTCGATCAGGGATTCCAGCCCTTGGCTTGCGGCCTTCTGGGCGCGCTCCTCCCAATCGGAGGCCGCTTTGGGGCCGTACCAGGCGGTGGTGTCGATCAAAGCGGCCGCGGCCGTCCTGTCCGGGTGGGACGCGGCGAACTGCAGGGCCACGCAGCCGCCCATGGAGGCGCCGCCCACCACCGCGCGGGCCACACCCAGATGGTCCAGCACTTCGCGCAGGTCTTCGGCGATTCGGGCGCAGGTCAATGGCAGAGGGCCCAGCTCGGAACGCCCGTGCCCACGCGAGTCCAGGGCCACCACCGAACAGGCGTGACCCACCCGGTCGGCCACCGCTTGCCAGAAGCTGGCGTCCATGCCCAGGGAGTGGACCAGCGCAAGCACCGGCAATCCGGGGGCCGCGCGATGCGCCGCGAAGGCCAGTCGCACCCCATCACGGCTCGTCAGCTCGGACATCACTGGTCGCACTTGCATCCCGGCGGATTCTGCTGACCCGGTGCACACGGCACAAACGACAATTTTCTTTGGGGACGATGAAAGGCATTCATGCCATCGACCGGCTTGGCCGCTTGCGCATGAGATATTTTGATGCCCGGGCTCAGGACTTTTCACTTGACTTGGGCGGGCGAGTCCACAAGGATGCGCCCCATCACCACTCCTCACTCATCCATGTCTGCATCGACCTCCGGCTCCCGCCGCCGCCTGCTCCTGTCGGCCATCGCCGTGGCCTCCTGCGGGGCTGCCGGGCTTGCCCAGGGACAGGCCTTTCCCGCCCGTCCGATCCGCGTCATCGTGCCCTTCGCCCCAGGCGGGGTGGTGGACACCACCGCGCGGCTGCTGACGCAAAAGCTCAGCGAACGGCTGGGATGGAGCTTCATCGTGGAGAACAAGCCCGGCGGCAACGGATTCATCGCCGTCACGGCCGCAGCCCGATCAGCTGCCGACGGCTACACCCTCTTGGCTGCCCACACCGGGGAGTTCGCGGTCAATCCCGCCCTGTTCCCGAATGTGCCTTACGAGCTGGACCGTGACTTCACCCCGATCACGATGATCAGCGACACCCCGATGCTGCTGGTGGCCAACGCCCAGCAACCCTTCAACACGATCCAGGAGCTGGTGGCGGCCGCGCGCAAGGAGCCCGGCAGGATTCCCTTCTCCTCGCCCGGCAATGGCAGCATCAACCACCTGGCCGGAGAGTGGTTCGCGGTCGAGGCTGGGGTCAAGCTCCTTCACATTCCCTACCGGGGGGGCGCGCCGGCGGCGGCGGCCGTGGCCTCGGGCGAAGTGGCCTTGGGCGTGATCGCCATCCCCGCCGTGCTTCCTCACCTGCAGGCCGGCCGGGTGAAGATCCTCGGCCTGACGACAGCGCAGCGCTCTCCGTTCAACAAGGACTGGGTCACGGCAGCCGAGTCGGGCATCAGGAACCTCAACGCATCCAATTGGGTCGGGCTGTTCGCACCCAAGGGCGTGCCGGCCGAGGTGCTGGAGCGGCTGCACAGCGAGGTGGTCAAGACGCTCGAGCAACCCGATGTCCGCAAGCGCTTTGCCGACGCCGGGGCCAACCTGGGCGGGATGACGCCGGCCCGGTTTGCCGAGCGGATCCGCGCCGACGCCAGCCGGTACCGGGAAATCGTCCAGAGCGCCAACATCAAGGCGGAATAGGCCTCGGGCCCGAGCGATGTCGGACCTGAATGCGCAGCTGGCGCTGGCCCGCGCGGACATCGCGCCGGGCGGGCGCCTGAGAGCATGCATCAACCTCGGCAACACGCTGCTGGCTTCGCGTGACCCGGTGTCTGGCGCCCCGCGGGGAGCCTCAGTCGACCTCGCACGCGAACTCGCGCGCCGTCTGTCGATCCCGCTGGACTTGGCGGCTGTGGAGACGGCGGGCGACTCGGTGGCCATGGTCGCGCAAGGCCAGGCTGACATCGGCTTCTTCGCCCTGGACCCGATTCGGGCGGCTCAACTCCGGTTTGCCACGCCCTATGTCGTGATCGAAGGCGCGTATGTGGTTCGAAGCGAGTCGCCTCTGCACCAGATCGCTGAGGTCGACCAGGCCGGGCATCGCGTCGTCGTGGGGCGCGGCAGCGCCTATGACCTCTTCCTCACCCGCGAACTTCGCCACGCCACCATCGTGCGCTGCCCGACGTCCCAGGGCGTGATCGGGGAATTCCTGCGCTCAGGGGCCGAAGTGGCTGCCGGCGTGCGGCAGATGCTGGTCGCGGACCTGACGGCCAATGCCGGCTTGCGCCTGCTGCCCGGAAACTTCATGGAGATATTCCAGGCCGTGGGACTGCCCCCGGACCGCAGCGACCGTGCCGTGGACGCGGTCATCGGTTTCGTGGAAGCGATGAAGACTCAGGGCCTTGTGCGCCGCAGCCTCGATGCGCACGGAATCCAGGGGGTGCGGGTCGCCGATGCTCAGGGAAATCCCGGTGAGATCGGGCGCAGAAGCCCCTAAACTCCCGCAGCGCTTGCCAGCCCCTAAGATGAAAACACGGCAGACGGGGCCCATCCGCAGGAGCACACGATTTGGACAATGACCTGATCCTCGAGACAAGGCAGCTGCGCAAGGAGTTCAAGGGCTTCGTGGCCGTAGACAACGTCGATCTCAAGGTTCGCCGCGGCTCCATCCATGCGCTCATCGGGCCCAACGGCGCGGGCAAGACCACCGTCTTCAACCTGCTGACCAAATTTCTGCCTGCCACCAGCGGCCAGATCCTTTACAAGGGACGCGACATCACCACCCGCAAGGCGGCCGAAGTGGCTCGCGACGGGCTGGTCCGCTCCTTCCAGATTTCAGCGGTATTCCCGCACCTCACGGTGCTGGAGAATGTGCGTGTGGGCCTGCAGCGCAGCGAAGGCACGAGTTTTCACTTCTGGCTGCCTGAATCGACCCTCTACCGCCTCAACGACCGCGCCATGGAACTGCTTGAGCAGGTCGACCTGGCCGGCTTTGCGGACAGCGTCACCGTCGAGTTGCCCTACGGGCGCAAGCGGGCCCTGGAGATCGCCACCACGCTGGCGCTGGACCCGGAGCTGATGTTGCTGGACGAGCCCACCCAGGGCATGGGCCATGAGGATGTGGGGCGTGTGGTGGAGCTGATCCGTCGGGTGGCGGCCAACCGCACCGTGCTCATGGTCGAGCACAACATGAATGTGGTGGCCAACCTTTCCGACACGATCACCGTGCTGTCGCGCGGGGCGGTGCTGGCTGAAGGGCCCTACGAGCAGGTTTCCCGCGACCCGCGAGTGCTGGAGGCCTATGTCGGAACCGTTGAAGCTTGAGGTCGGCGTGACGAAGGCTCGCATGATGGCAAACCGAACGAACCGATCAGGAGGCCTGGCTTGAGCGCAACGCTGCTGAAGGTTTCCGGGCTGCACGCCTGGTACGGTGAATCTCATGTCCTTCACGGCATCGACTTCGAAGTCCGCCAGGGCGAGCTTGTCACGCTGCTCGGGCGCAACGGGGCCGGCCGGACCACCACGATCAAGTCCATCCTCGGCCTGGTCGGCCGGCGCTCAGGCTCCATCGAGATTGCCGGCGTCGAGACCATCGCGATGCCCACCAACCGGATTGCCCGGTTGGGCCTGGGCTACTGCCCCGAGGAGCGCGGTATCTTTTCTTCGCTTTCCTGCGAGGAGAACCTGCTGCTCCCACCCAAGGTGGGCGAGGGCGGCATGACCCTGGAAGAAATCTACGGCATGTTCCCCAACCTCAAGGAGAGGCGCCACAGCCAGGGCACGCGACTGTCCGGCGGGGAGCAGCAGATGCTGGCCATGGCGCGCATTCTGCGGTCGGGCGCGCGCATCCTGCTGCTCGACGAGATCACCGAGGGTCTGGCTCCCGTGATCGTGCAGACCCTGGGCCGGGTGATTCGCGCCCTCAAGGACAAGGGCCTGACCATCATTCTGGTCGAACAGAATTTCCGCTTTGCCGCACCCTTGGCCGACCGCCACTACGTCATTGAGCACGGCCAGATCGTGGCCACCGTGCACAAGTCCGAGCTGCAGGAAAAGTCCGAACTTCTGCACGACCTCTTGGGCGTGTAAACCCGCCCACGCATTTCACCCCCGAATCCACCAACGAAGGAGACAAGTCATGAAACTCAAGACCCTGGCTGCGGCCGCTGCGCTGGCCTTTGTTCCCACCTGGGGAACCGCCCAACAGGGCAAGTTGTCCGGCGATGTGGTCAAGATTGGCGTCTTGACCGACATGTCGGGCCTGTACGCAGACTACGGCGGCCCCGGCGCGCTGGCGGCTGCGAGGCTCGCGGTCCAGGACTTCGGTGGCCGCATGTTCGGCAAGCCCATCGAAGTGGTCAATGCCGACCACCAGAACAAGCCCGACATCGCCAAGAACGTCACCCAGCAGTGGTTCGACCGTGACGGCGTGGACATGACCGTCGAGAACCTCAACTCGTCGGTGGCTCTGGCGGTGCAGGCCCTGGGCCGGGAGAAGAACAAGATCACCATCGTCACCGGCGCCGCAACTTCCCGGCTGACCAACGAAGACTGCGCGCCGGGCACCGGCATCCATTACCTGATGGACACGATCGCGTTGGGCAACGTGGTGGGCAAGGCCGTGGTGAAGGACGGCGGAAACAGCTGGTTCTT
>CAYYYC010000010.1:0-19431 GCA_964475695.1 uncultured Rubrivivax sp. | reverse complement strand
CTGTTCAACCCAACCGACACCATCAGCCGCCAGTTCAAGAACGGCATGATGGGCACCGGCGTTCTGGGCTTCGACGAAGTCAACATGTCGCAGTCGATCAAGCAGCACACCAACGGCGACTGGGGCACCACCATCACTGTGACTTCGACTGTCACAACTGAAGGCCAGTCCACACTGCCAATCAGCTTTACTGGCTCGTCTAAGACATGGAATGTCGGCGACGTGTTCACTATCGCTGGCGTGTTTGCTGTCAACCCACAGACCCGTGAGTCCACTGGTTCGCTCCAGCAGTTCACTGTGACTGCCGCTGCTACCGGCTCTTCGACTGCTACGCTGAACATCTTCCCAGCGCTGTATTCGGCAAGCCAGGCTCTGGCCACTGTGACTTCGCTGCCTGCAGCAGGCGCAGCTGTCACCATGCTGGGTTCGGCTGCTACTGCCTACCCACAGAACCTCGTCTACCACAAAGATGCGATCACATTTGCGACCGCTGACTTGCTGATGCCACAAGGCGTTGACATGGCTTCCCGCCAAGTCCACAACGGCATTTCGATGCGTATTGTTCGTCAGTACGACATCAACAATGACCGTCTGCCTTGCCGTATCGACGTTCTGTACGGCTATAGCACGATCCGTCCGCAAATGGCTTGCCGCGTCTGGGGCTAAGCATTGGTGGGGGCTTCGGCCCCCATACTGACTCTATTTGAAAGGAAATTATCATGGCTCTCCCTAACGGCGCTGGTGGATACCAGTTTGGCGACGGCAACCTGAACGAAACCGATTTTTTCGTTACTCCTGCCCCCGCCACCGCAACTGCAACTGCAACACTGACCGCAGCTCAAGTTCTGAACGGCATTCTGCTGGGCAGCCCAGGTTCTTCGGCGGCCAGCTACACGCTGCCTACCGTGGCTGATCTTGAAGCAGCTCTGCCTAGCGCAGACAAGCCCGGCGTTTCGTTTGACTTTTCCGTAGTCAATGTAGACGGCTCTGGTTCTGGTGTGATCACACTGGTGACCAACACTGGCTGGACACTGGTCGGTCTGATGACCGTAGTCGCAACTGCTGGCACGGCACAAATGTTCCGCGCTCGCAAGACCGGCTCCGGTTCTTGGTCACTGTATCGCATCGGCTAAAAACCTCGGGGGCTTCGGCCCCCGTTATTTAAAGGATAGATCATGCCTAATACCAAGCCTATTGGCGTTGCGTATACGGATCAAGACATCGTCGGTGCCCAGTACATTCTGTCTGATGAACAGTTTGGCTACACCGCTGCTGCTCAAGGTACGGTCACGCAAGCTACCAGCAAGTCGACCGCAGTCACGCTGAACAAGTCTGCTGGTCAAATTACCATGAACAACGCTGCGTTGGCAGGTACAACCAACGTCACGTTTACTTTGAACAACTCGCTTATCAGCGCCAACGATATTATTATTTTGAATATCGCTGCTGGAGCTACTGCAGGTTCTTACAACTGCTGGGTATCTGGCTTGAGCGCAGGCGCGGTTACTATTACCGTGCGCAACATTTCTGGCGGTTCGCTGTCAGAAGCCGTAGTTATCAACTTTGCGCTGATTCACTGCGCATAAAACATAGGGGCTTCGGCCCCTATCTACCCTATGACAATTTATCTTCGACACGCTGTTCACGGCACCAAAGTCGCCAATATGGATTTGGAAGCCGAATTTGATGAACAAAACGGATGGGAGCGGTATAATCCCGACACGCCTTCGGCTCCCGAAGCAGCGGCGCCAGTCAACGAGCTGGAACCCAAACGTCGTCGTAGCCGCCCGCCTGCAGAGGTTGCGGCAGTAGAATAAGGAGCCTGCATGGCAACCGCTTTCGACCAGATCAAAGCAGCACTCCGGCTGATTGGCCAGCTGGCCGAAGGCGAAGAGCCTACACCGCAGGCTGCTCAAGATGCCTTGAACGCCATGAATCAAATGATTGATTCGTGGAATACTGAGCGTCTGGCCGTGTTTTCAACGGAAGATCAGATCTTTCTTTGGCCGACCGACACCATCACCCGCACGCTGGGGCCAACCGGCGACTTTGTGGGCAATCGTCCTATTCTGATTGACGATGCAACGTACTTCCGTGATCCGCAAACCAACGTGTCTTACGGCATCAAGCTGATCAATCAGCAGCAGTACGACGGCATTGCGGTCAAGACCGTGACCAGCACCTACCCGCAGGTCATGTTCGTGAACAACACGTATCCTGACATCACTATGACCATCTACCCAAAGCCCACACGGCTTTTGGAGTGGCATTTTGTGTCGGTGGAACAATTGACTAAGCCCGCAACGCTTAACACCACCTTGTCCTTCCCGCCGGGCTATCTGCGGGCGTTCAAGTACAACTTGGCGATGGAAATTGCCAACGAGTTTGGTGTTGAGCCTATGCCGCAGGTTGTGCGGATTGCCATGACGTCCAAGCGTAATCTGAAGCGCATCAACAACCCAGATGACGTGATGTCCATGCCTTACGCAATTGTGGCTAATAGGCAAAGATTTAATATCTACACGGGCAATATGTAATTAACTGTTATCGTACAGGCTATGTTTACCAGCAATAAAACCTTTAGTACCTTTGACCGCTCGCAAAAGTCCTTGGCTTTGGTATTGGTTAATTGCGTGCTGAACATTTTGTTGATGGGTTACCAACTCCAAGTTATCCAAACGGTTGTTGGCGCGGTTAAGGTCTTTATGGTTTATTTCCAATCGCCCTTCAATTGGCCCGTTAAACGCTTCCCACACAACGCGGTGAACCGCGCGGCGAGCATATTTGCCGTTTTTGCACAAGGATATTTGCGGGTAACCCTTAAGCAACGGCGTTTTGCAAATGCGGTACGCAACATCACCCGCCCAAGTCTTACCGTGCTTTATGGACATAACCGTCGTAACGCTAGTATTCAAAAACGCAGCTACCGTTTTCAAAGTGCTTTTAGCTTCCAACATTTGTTTGGCTTGAACGATTTGATCTGCGGTAAACAGTTTTCCTCGCGCGGTGCGACGTATGTTTCCGTAATCGCTTACTTCGTACAAATCTTCAAATCCAAGCACTGGCTTCCACGTTTCCATATCTTGACTCCTTATAATATGTATAGGAGTATAGCATGAAAACGCCCATCTTAGGCCAATCCTATGTGGCTCGCAGCGTCAACGCTGCGGACGCGAGAATGATTAACTTGTACCCAGAAGCCACACCGGCGCCAGAGGGTAACGAGCCTGCGTACCTGAACCGGGCGCCCGGTTTGCGTAAGCTGGCAACCGTCGGTACTGGCCCCATCCGTGGGCTGTGGTCTTACGGCGGGTACGGCTACGCCGTGTCAGGCGCTCGTCTGTACCGGATTGACACCAACTGGACGGTCACGCCGATCGGCGGTGTGTCGGGCACTGGCCCCGTGTCAATGGTCGACAACGGCACGCAGCTCTTCATTGCAGCCAACCCTGACGGGTACATCTACGATGCGGCGACCGAGGCGTATGCCGAGATCACCGACGTGGATTTCCCAGGCGCGGTAACGGTCGGCTATCTGGATGGCTACTTCATCTTTCAGGAACCCAATTCAGACCGTTTCTGGACGTCTGAGCTGCTTGATGGCACACAGATTGACCCGTTGAGCTTTGCCAGCGCTGAAGGTATGCCAGACCGGTTGGTGTCGCTGTTTGTCGACCACCGCGAGGTATGGCTCTTTGGCACGCAGTCCGTTGAGGTCTGGTACGACGCTGGCACAACGCCGTTCCCGCTGGCTCGCATCCAAGGTGCGGTCAACGAGCTGGGCTGCGCTGCGACTTACTCGGTTGCCAAGATGGACAATTCGCTGTTTTGGCTGGGAGCTGACGCCCGTGGCCAAGGCATCGTGTTTCGGGCGCAGGGCTACTCTGGCCAGCGGGTATCCACCCACGCGGTCGAGTACGCTATTCAGAGCTATGGCACGATCTCAGACGCAATAGGCTTTACGTATCAGCAGGACGGCCACTCGTTCTATGTGCTGACTTTCCCGACCGCCCAAAAGACGTGGGTGTTTGACATGGCTACCCAAGCTTGGCATGAGCGCGCCGGGTTTGCCAATGGTGAGTTCATTCGCCACCGCGCCAACTGCCAGATGTTCTTCAACAACGAAGTGGTAGTGGGCGACTTCCAGAACGGCAAGATTTACGCGTATGACTTGGACGTGTTTGCCGACGACAACCTGCCGCAGAAGTGGCTGCGGTCATGGCGCGCGCTGCCGACCGGCCAAAACAACTTAAAGCGTACCGCCCAGCACACCCTGCAGTTGGAGTGCGAGACGGGTGTGGGGCTGATCACGGGGCAAGGCAATGACCCGCAGGTCATGCTGCGCTGGTCAGATGACGGCGGCCATACGTGGTCAAACGAACACTGGACGGGCATGGGCAAGATCGGCAACTACGGCTATCGTGCCTTCTGGCGTCGTCTTGGCATGACGACTAAGTTGCGTGACCGCGTGTACGAGGTGTCGGGCACCGACCCCGTCAAGATCGCTATTATGGGTGCCGAACTTGTGTTGACCGGCACCAATGCCTAACCCAGATAACGAGCCACAACTACCCAAGAACCAGTCGCCAATCATTGACGACCGGACGGGGCTTGTCTCGCGAGATTGGTATCGGTTCTTCCTAAACCTGCTCAACAAGGCCAACACTGGCGGCGGCGGGTCAGGCACGGTGACCTCAGTCAACGTCTCCGGCGGCACTACGGGCTTAACGACGTCCGGCGGGCCGGTCACAACGTCAGGCACCATCACACTAGCAGGCACGCTCAATGTCGCTAACGGCGGCACAGGCGCCACTACTGCGGCAGGGGCTCGCACGAACCTGAGTGTGCCCAGCACAACGGGATCCGGCGCATCAGGCACTTGGGGTATCGACATCACCGGCAACGCTGCCACGGTCACCAACGGCGTCTATACGACAGGCTCATACGCTGACCCTACGTGGATCACATCGATTGCCGGCAGCAAGGTTACCGGCAACATCAGCGGCCAAGCCGGCAGCGTGGCTAATGCGCTGACCGCAGGCACCGGCATCTCGTACAGCGTCGGTACGACCTACGACGGCTCGGTGGCTGTCACCATCAACAACTCGGCACCTGACCAAACGGTGTCGCTGGCCGGCGGCACAGGCATCAGCACGTCGGGCACGTACCCCAGCTTTACGATCACCAACACCCTGCCTGACCAAATAGTGTCACTGACGGGCGGCACGGGCATTAGCACGTCAGGCACGTACCCCAGCTTTACGGTAACCAATACGGCACCGGATCAGGTGGTGTCGTTGACGGGCGCAGGTACGACCAGCATCAGTGGCACGTACCCGAACTTCACCATTACGTCGAACGACCAATACGTAGGCACGGTCACCAGTGTGTCTGGCACCGGTACGGTCAACGGCATCAGCCTGTCCGGCACGGTGACATCCAGCGGCAGCCTGACACTAGGCGGCACGCTAAGCGGTGTGGATCTAACCACGCAGGTAACGGGCACACTGCCGATTGCCAACGGCGGTACTGGCCAGACGACTGCGAGCGCGGCATTCAACGCTTTGTCGCCGGTCACCAGCACGGGCGACCTAATCATTGGCAACGGCGCTAACAGCTCGACACGCCTGCCAATTGGGGCGAATAACTACGTCCTGACATCAAATGGCACAACAGCCACTTGGGCACTGCCGACCGGCTCGGGCGCGACCATTACGAATGACACGACGACCGCGACGAACGTCTACCCGACGTTTGCGGCTGCGACGTCTGGCGCGCTGTCGACCATCTATACCAGCAACGCAAAACTACTATACAAACCTAGCACGGGTGAATTAACATCCACGGCAGTGGTGGCATCAAATGGCATATTTGTCAATAATTTAACTATTAACACCAGCTATACGATTGCCACGGGCACGTCCGGCATGTCGGCAGGGCCAATTACGGTGGCAAGTGGCGTAACGGTAACGGTGGCCAGTGGGTCACGATGGGTGGTAGCGTGAACGCGGTTGAGCTATTTGATCCTGACAGCACGGCGGTGGTTACGCCAGAGGTAATGCGGCAGAAAGTCGTCGCGTTGCAAGACGAGCTGTTGCAGATGCCGCAAGCCGATATTGTCACCGTGCATACGTTTTTGCCAGGCGTGTATGAACGAAAGATCATTGTGCCGCCGTGGACAGTATTGACAGGGGCAGCGCACAAGACGGACTACCGCGTGCGGCTGGAAAAGGGCACAATAGCTGTCAATATTGATACGGAAGTGGTGGTACTGACAGCACCCTGTGAGTTTGACGCCAAGGCAGGTGAGCAACGCGCCGGGCGGGTGTTTGAAGACGAAGTGGTGTGGGTGGACATTTACCCTAACCCAGACGACTGCCAAGATTTGAGTGTCATTGAAGATCGGTTGTATGTAGTGCCCGAATGCGGATTAGGTGACACACGCAGACGGTTGGCGATTGAATCGGCGCAAGCGGACTACCAATTGTTTTTAAAGCAGTTAGGGGTAGACCAAGACACAATGGACGCTATAGTGACCATTGAAAGCGATTTGATTGACATGCCGGAAGGGCACGACGTAGAGCTAAAGGCGTCGCCAGTGCATGGTATCGGGATGTTTGCAACGCGGCACTTTTTTGCGGGCGAAGTTATTTGCCCAGGCCGATTGGATGGTAAGCGTACCCCAGCAGGGCGGTACATTAACCATTCGCACGATGCCAATGTAACACCGTACAAGTTTGGTGATGATATTTACGCTATAGCGTTAAAAGATATACCCGTTGGTAGCGAACTTTTTGTAGATTATAGAGCCTCTATGCGCGTAAATTTTGGGCTTTATTTATCAGGGGAAACATTATGTCTGGATGGACAGCAGCAGCAATCGCCGGCGGCGCCGTTATTGGCGGTATAGCCAGCGGACAAGCAGCTAGAGAACAATCAAAAGCAACTGACCGCGCTACCGCCGCGCAAGAGCGCATGTTTAACCGTCAGGTTGAGCTGCAGGAACCGTTTCGGCAAGCGGGCGTTAATGCGCTGCCAGAACTGATTGAAGCTTCTCGCTACACGCCGTTTAGTATGGAGCAATTCCAGCAAGACCCAGGCTATGCGTTTCGTATGCGCGAAGGTTTGAAAGCGCTAGATCGTTCGGCTGCTGCACGCGGCGGGCTGTTGTCAGGTAACCAGCTGCGTGGCGTTACCCAGTTTGGCCAAGAGTTAGGGTCTCAAGAGTACACCAATGCTTTTAACCGCTATCAGGCTGAACGCGCAGCTCGTCTAAACCCCTTGCAAAGTCTAGCCGGTATGGGGCAAAGTAACGCAGCAACTATGGCGCAGCAGGCGGGGCAGTTTGGGCAGGCGTTAGGTCAGGCCGAAGCGACAAAAGGCAATATACGCGCGTCAAGTTACATGGGTATGGCAAACGCATTGACCGGTGGGCTTGGGCAATATTTAAATTATCAACAAAATCAAGATTTTATGAAGCTGTATGGGCCTAGACGTCAACCAAATTACGCGAACTCAAATCAATTTCAAAGCGACATAAGTGATTTTGAAGGTATACCCGGTATGGGAGGCGATTAATAATATGGCCGGTATTGACTACACTATTCCAGGGCAATTTAAAGGCGTTCAAATTGAACCGCCAGAAAATGCCATGATGCGCGCCATGCAGCTGCGCGGCATGCAAGAAGCTTCGCAACTTAACGCCTTGAAGATGCAAGAGTATCAGCAAGACGTAATGGAAAAAAACGAGCTTGCCAAGATATATGCCAACCCTAATTTAAAACCTGGGTCGCAAGAATTTTTTAACGAAATTTATCGCCGCGCCCCCCGCGCTGCCGATAAGCTTGCTACCGCTGAAGTACAACGCCAATTAGCGCTTTCAACACAAGCCACGCGAGAACAACAACGCCGAGAAGCAGAACAAAAACTTAAAAAAGATGAGGAAGATTATCGTTCTGGCGTTAGAAACAATCGGCTAATTCAGATTGCAAACGCGGAAACGCCTGAAGAAGCGTATGAGATGTTGCAGCATTATTATGGGCAAGGCGATTTGGGTTACGCTGATTATAAAAGCCTAGCGCCTCAGTTAATTGAAAACCCTAACTGGGAAAAAACGCGAACAAGTTTGTTGGCCAGAACGTTGCCTGCTGAAAAGCAATTGACAGTGCCTTTTGACATCAGAAAAGCAAAAGCTGGCGCAAGCGAAGAAGAACAAAAGTTAGCGGCTGCAACACTTGATTTTGAGACTAAACAGCTAGACGCGCGGCGAAAGCAGTTTGAATCGGTGTACCCGCCAAATCTGATTAGATCTGAAAAAGACGTTAGAGACCGAATTCTTCTTCAAGCACAAGATCCTGCGCTTAAACAGCTATTGACCCGATTTGGCACACTTGAAGAAATTATCGCCAGAGATGTTGCTGAGTTTAACAGCGATCCACTAGGGTATAAAAAGCGTTTAGCGGGCGTATCAACAGCCGAAATTCTAAAAGCCGCAGAAGAGAAAGAAGATCGAGAATACAGCCAATATAGACTTAACGAGATACTTAACCGCAGAACACCTTTAACGCAAGAAGACTATTTTAAGAAAAAACGCGGTGGAGTTGCCGCGCCTGTGGCAGCTGCTGCTGACAGCGCTGCCCCCGTAGCCGCAGCTGCTGCTGACGGTACCGCTGCGCCTGTGGCAGCGGCTGCTGACGGTACCGCTGCGCCTGTGGCAGCGGCTGCATCAAAGGAAAAAGGAGAGCCAGTAGGCACCCCAGTTACATTTGAGGCTAACGCTTACGGTGTTGAATTGTTAGACCCCGACGCGCAGGCTATGTATGCGGCTGCGGCTGCGGAAAAAAACCCAGTGGTAAAAGATGTATACCTTAAATTGGGGGAGAAGATTCAGACTGAAGCTGCCGCCCGCAGGCGTAATAAAGAATATACAGGAACTTTTCAAAATGTCGACGTAGCACTACGTGAACTAGAACGACTTAAAAAAGAACAGCCTGTAACCGAAGAAAACGCAACACGGATTAAGGTACTTGAGCAGCTAGTGGCAACCGCGCAGTTAGGCCCACCGCAAGCGCCGCCGCGTCCTCCTGCGCCGACAGATATATCCAAAAAAGAAAATGAACTTGAAGAGTTACAGAGCAAATTAGCTGCAGAGACAGACCCAAATAAAAAGAAAACACTTAAGGATAGAATCGCTCGTCTTAAAGCAGATATTAGAGGTGATGTTTACGGGCGAGAAAAAACGCCTGTAACTACGCCTGTACAAGATGCTTTGATTTCCAAAGCTATTTTGGATGGGCGTCTTGACCCAAACAAAGTAACTAGCCGCAACATAGCGGTTATTGCTAAAACTTTAGAGATGGATCCAAATGCCAATCTCAAAGAGTTGAATATTGACGCTATGAGCGCGGGCGCGGCGTCAAAATCTTTGGCAATCCAGTCGGCAAAAATCTTGACTGCGGTTAACGAAGCTAAGAGCATGATGAAAATTGTCAAGACCGTGTCTGACAAGATAGACAGGACGCAGTACCCAACCATAAACGCCATACAAAATGCGGTGGATAAGGGTACAGGCGGCAAAGAGATTGTGCAGCTAAATGCGGCTATCAATGCTTTGGTTAATGCCTACGCGCGCGCAATTAATCCGACGGGTGTATCTACCGTGTCGGATAAAAATCACGCACGCGAAGTTATTAACAGCAATTACTCAAAAGGTCAGCTGGACGCTATTCTTGACATAATGAACCAAGAGATGGCGCTGGCGCAAAAGTCGCCAGGCGAAGCTTCAATGCAACTCAAAGAGCAGAGAAATGCGCCAAAAGTAAAAAGCGATTTGCGTTCTAAAGCTGATGCAATTTTAGGGAAATAACTATGGCCACAGCAGACGAATACGCAGCGTGGATCGTTAAAAACGAAGCCAAAAAAGGCACGCCCGAATTTGAAACGGTTGCTGCTGCGTACAAAGAAGCTAAAGCGGAAGAAGAAGCGGCAGCTGCCGAAACCTCTGTGCCGGAAGACTTTTTTCGTGCAGCTGAACAAACAGGTATGCCTGGGGCTCGCAAATCTTTTGGTGACGTAATCCAAGGTATTACTGAAGTGCCGGGGGTGTTGTTGACTGGCGGTATGGCTACGCTTGCGGGCAACGTAGCTGGGCCACTTGTCAGTATGCGTGAAGGTACTTTTGGCACGCCACAAGGGGTTAAACGCGCGCAAGAAGTTTCGCAAGCAGCGCAAAAAGAATATACCTATCAGCCGCGTACTCAGACAGGCCGCGACATATTAAGCGGGCTGTCCGGTTTTATAGATACCACCAAACTTGCAGGCTTAAATCCGTACATGGCTACCGAGTTAGGCGTGCTAGGCGCACCGGCGTTGCGGCAAGGAAAACTTGCGGGAGAAGCAAAATTAGCGGAGCGTAATGCACTAGTTCAAGAGCAAAATGTCGCGCAAAGTTTTCAGAACGCGGCAAAAATTGATGCGTCTAAGTTAGCGGTTAAACACAACATTATTCTTGACCCATCAGAATCTAACCCTACAACAGCAAACCGCATAACTGCGGGCGCGGCTAAATCGGTAACAAATTTTTCAAAAAAAGCGGCTCAATTAAATGACGCGCGGTTTACCCAGTTGGCTATAAAAGACATGGGTTTGCCGCCTAATACGGTGTTGAATGATGACGCAATTAAAACCGCGTTAGCTAAATATGACGCGGCGTACGATGCGGTCGGAAAAATTTCTTTGGTTACCCCTGACTTGCCTGCATTACGTAAGATTGAATCGTTACGCATTACGCGCGCGCCAATTGGCGGAGAAAAAAATGCGGCTGCGGTCAATAACTTAGTTGATGAAACGTTAGCTAAAGTTAAAGCTGGGCGCTCGGGCAGTGAAATTAACGTTGATATACGTAATCTTCGGCGTGAAGCTAAACAAATTTATGACGCGCAACAGAAAAGCGGCGTTCCCGACTCTACGTTAATAGCTAAAGCGGAAGCAAATATTAGTATTGCCAACGCGTTAGAAGATTTGATTGACGCTAATGCACCAAACGCCGAAGTGCTAGCAAACTTGCGTAAAGCCCGCATGGCAAAAGCCAAAATTTTTGATTACGAACGCGCGCTTAACAATCAAACAAACCGAATTGACCCGCAAGTGTTGGCCAAAATGGCCAGAGATGAAAAAAAACCTTTGACGGGTATTGCTGCCGACATAGCTAAGATCGCCAGCGTATTCCCCGACATAGCGCAAACTGGGGTAACCGGCATGCGGCCTTTGGCGCAGGGTCTTGCGCGTTCTGGCGCGGCGGGTACAGCCGCTGCAGGAGCGGCGGCGTTAATAGGTGCGCCGATCGGCCCCTTTGCGGCAGGAGGTGCATTGGCAGGCTTTTTTGGTGGGGGGCTGGCGGCAAATCGTATGTTAAAGCCAGGCTATCAAGCCAAATACGCAATTCCCCAGGATTTCAGACCACCTGTGGTTGAGAACAACCTGCGCCCGGTGCCCATGTCTACCGACCGTAACTTGCCGGTGCCGTACGACCCTCGCAACGCGGTGCTGACTCGAGATCAAATACCTAACTGGGTGTTTGGGCAAAATATCCCCGAAGGTGATGTCCGCGTGGGTGTACCGTCTACGCCACAATTGGAAGCTCCAAGCGCGCAATCGACTATGCGTAACGTAGAGCAGCAGCGTCGATACGAATACGAACGCCAAAGAGCGGCGGAAGAAGCAGCTGCCGCTCGGCAAGCACAACGTGAATCTACTGGGCGAGCGCCAACCAGCAACGAAGTGGTGTTGGAACTTGACCCAGTAACCGGTAAACTACGTAATATTAATGAGGGTAGTAAAAGCGTTACTTCTAACGCGGATGTTTTAACAGTAAGCGGGCGTTCTGGAAGAAACGAAAAATTGACGCCGGACGTTATACAAAACACAAGTAGTTTGCTTGGTTCTGCAGCACAAAAAGTGTCGTCTGGGCGTCGGTTCGATCTGACGGCAGACGAAAAAGTGGCGTGGGAAAAAACTAAGGTTGATCTGGCGGTAGTAGACGCCGGGTTAGCTAAGTTGTCCGATAAGGCGCTGGCGGAAAAAGCGATGGATCGGGCGTGGGTCGCCGAAACAGTTGCCAAAGCAAAACAGAAAGCGGCGGCGTTTGCAGAGATTGAAAAACGATCCAAAGACGCGCAGCAAGTCGCGCGTGCTAGAGCTGAGCGTGAACGGTTGATGGATGTGTTAGAAACTCTAGAGCCCCAACTTAGCCGCTCACGCGCTACGTCGGTCGGTGAGCAAGGCCCGAAAACCCGTGAAGCTATTCGTAACCGTTTGGCTCCGCAAAATCAGAACAAACTAAGGAATGACTAGATGGCATCCCTAACCCCAACACCCAAGCAGCAGTTTTTCGACGCTAACGGCAACCCGCTGGTTGCCGGTAAGGTCTACACCTACGCCGGCGGCACGACGACGCCCATTGCGACGTACACCGACCAGACTGGCGCGACTGCCAACACGAACCCGATTATCCTTGACTCGCGCGGCATGGCCAACATCTGGCTGCAGCCAACGATTGCGTACAAGTTCCTAATCACCGACGAGAACGACGTAACGCAATACACCACGGACAATATCCTGGTGCCCGTGGACAACCTGTCGTTCGCTTCACCCCCGCCGATTGGTGACGTGGCGCCTAACACCGGCGCGTTTACGACCCTCTCAGCCACGCTGGATGTCACCTTCTCCGGCACGGGTTATGTCCAGATGCCAGTGGGTGCCACGACCGATCGGCCAGGCACGCCAGCCGAAGGCATGCTGCGCTACAACAGCACGCTGGATACCTTTGAGGGGTTTAGCAACAACCAGTGGGGTCAGGTAGGCGGCGCGGCAGGTGCGACAGGCGGCGGTAACGACGAGGTGTTCTACGAGAATGACCAGACGGTCACGATCAGCTATACAATCCCGTCAACCAAGAACGCCATGACGACCGGCCCGATCACGCTGGGCGCTGGTTTTAGTGGTGACGGCAGTATCGCAGGCACGACCTTGACGATTGCCACGGTGACTACCGGCGCTTTAGGTGTGGGCTCGGTCATTACTGGATCGGGCGTGACTGCGGGTACGACGATCACGGCGTTGGGCACTGCAACTGGCGGTATCGGAACGTACACGGTCGACATCTCACAGTCGGTGTCATCTACGACGATTACTGCTGCGGTGATTGTCACCGTCTCGTCCGGCGCTCGGTGGGTGGTCTTGTGACTTTTTAAGGATAAATTATGGCTTCTTTAGTTCTCTCAGGCGACACCAGCGGATCGATTACGGTTGCAGCTCCTGCCGTTGCAGGGTCAAATACGCAGACGTTGGTGGCTGCCACGGGCACACTAGCGCCGTTGATTTCGGGTACGTCAGTGTCGGCATCAGGTACGTCCGTAGATTTTACGTCGATACCTAGTTGGGTACGTCGAATTACGGTGATGCTCAGTGGAGTAAGTACGAACGGTACAAGCAACCCTATTGTGCAACTTGGTACATCATCGGGCGTAACTACAAGTGGATATGTTGGTACAGGAAGCGAGGCTGGGTCAACAACCGGCGCAACTAGCTATACCACTGGGTTTGGTATTCGGTCTGCCTTGTCCACAAACACAGTGCAAGGGGCTATTATTCTTTACTGTCTAAATGCTTCAACAAATGTATGGGTTGCTTCCGGAGTCACTGCCCAACCATCAAGCGCGTTTACTCATCAAATTGCGGGAACAGTGACGCTTGCGGCCACACTAGATCGCGTCCGCATCACGACTGTCAACGGAACAGACACTTTCGACGCTGGCTCAATCAACATCCTTTACGAGTAAGAGGTAGATCATGCACAGAATCGTTGTGAACGTACAAACAGGCGAAGTGACACAGGTCGAGCTGACTGCGGAAGAGATCGCAGCGATTGAGGCTGCCCAAGCGCCTGTCGAGACACCTGTCGAGCCACCGGCTGAACCCTCTGCGGAGCAATAATTATGGCTGTTACTCTGAATGCATCCACTTCAACGGGCTATATTCAGACCGCTGACACCAGCGGTGATCTAGCCCTTCAAAGCAATGGCACGACGCAGTTCACCGTGTCGTCTACCGGCGCGTATGGTCAGCTGAAGTCGGGTACGGCTGTGGCATCGACATCCGGTACGTCGATTGACTTTACAAGCATACCGTCTTGGGTCACGCGCATCACCATAATGTTTGATAGCGTTTCACTTAACTCAAATAGTTCTGCTTTTTTAATTCAAATTGGTGATGGAAGCGTAAACACAACCGGATATACTTCTTCTGGATACCTTCAAGCCACATCTGGTGGTAATGGCGCAAATTCTACAGCTGGGTTTATTATTTTTACGGATACTGCGACATATTCTTTTTCAGGTACTCTAACAATAAATAGAATACAAAGTAACACATTTATTTCTTCGCACACAATGGGCAGCGGAGCCGCTCTTACCGGACTTACAGTTTGGGGCGGGGGAAGAAAAGCATTATCCGGAAATTTAGACCGTGTTCGTATCACTACTGTAACCGGTACAGCAACTTTCGACGCTGGCACGATTAACATTCTTTACGAGGGCTGACTATGACAGTCGTTATCAATGGAACTACTGGCATTACTACCCCATCGCCTGTGGTGCTGGAAGGTTCCACATCGGGCACAATTACCTTAGCCGCCCCGGCTGTTGCAGGATCAAATACGCAGACGCTGGTTGCTACCACAGGCACGTTGGCGCCCATCGTGTCGGGTACTTCTCAGACCGCGCCATTTACTGCGCCAAATACATCATGCGACTTTACCAGCATACCATCATGGGTTAAGCGTATTACGGTGATGTTTAGCGGCGTGAGTACCAACGGAACAAGTAATTTGCTTTTCCAGTTAGGGGATAGCGGCGGCGTTGAAACCACAGGCTATGTTACTGGGTATACGGCGTTTAGTGCTTCAGCATTAACGTCAGCTACTGAAACAGGTGGGTTTAGACTTGGCCCAGGGTCTGCGGCGGCGGCTCAAACATTGTCGGGGCTTGTTGTGTTTACCTACATAGGTTCAAATTTATGGGTGGGATCGGGCAATATGAGTAGAACTGACGCTGGCTCAAGTGGTATTTGTAATGGGGCTAAAACGCTTTCCGACACATTAGACCGCGTCCGCATCACTACCGTTAATGGCCTTGACACCTTCGACGCTGGTACGATCAATATCCTTTATGAGTGACGCATGGATTCGCAAGTTCTCTTCAACATCGCGGTGGCTATTGCAGGATTCTTCGGTGGCTGGATACTAAACAACATCCACAAGTCGATCGATAAGCTGGACACGGACGTGCGCGCCATGCCACACATGTACGTCAGCCGCGAAGATTACAAGGACGACATGCACGACATCAAGGACATGCTGGCCAAGATATTCGACAAGCTCGACAACAAGCAGGACAAATAACCTCTGGGAGGCGTTATGAAAAGCTACTTTCTTGCCCGTGCTAAAGAGCCATCCACTTGGCGTGGCGCCATGCTGTTTTTAACCGCTATCGGCGTGCCTATCGCGCCTCAACTGGCCGAATCCATCATCGCCACCGGCCTAGCAATCGCCGGTCTGATCGGCGTCGTCACACCCGACAAAAAGTGAAAGAGAACTTCGACGCAGCGTTAAAAGCCGTCCTGAAGCATGAAGGGGGTTGGGTTCATCACAGACTCGATCCAGGCGGCATGACCAACCTTGGCGTGACCAAACGGGTGTGGGAAGCATGGGTCAAAAAAGCTGTTGGCGAAAAAGAGATGCGCGCGTTGACGCCAGCGATGGTGGCACCCCTCTACAAGAAACAGTACTGGGATGCGGTCAAGGCCGACGAGCTGCCAACCGGCCTCGACTATCTGATGTTCGACTTCGCGGTGAACGCTGGCCCTGGCCGCGCCATCCAGACCATGCAGAAAGCCCTTGGCACCAAGCCTGACGGTGTCATCGGCCCCAAGACGCTGCAAGCCTTGAAGGCATCTAATCCGACGGACTTGATCGCCAAGTTCAGCATGGAGAAAGAGCTGTTTTATAAAGCCTTGCCGACGTTCGCAACCTTCGGTAAAGGTTGGCTGCGCCGGGTGGACGAGACAAGGTCACATGCGGTGACGATGCTGGCGTAACTGCCGGCAGACTTCCCGGTCGCGTGTTGACATGTCAGGCGCGATCTCGGCCACACCGCACTCAGCAGGCGTGGGGCGGCGCTCTTCAGGAATGAAAAGCGCTAAAAAGCCCACAGTCGCCACCACGATAGCGGCGTAGTAGATGATGACAAGCTCTTTCATACGCTCAAGAGCCGACCCAAGAACTTCACCACCGGCGACTCGTAGCGCACCGGCACACCCAGCATGATGTCTTGCACGAACCGCTCTTCAGGCGTTGCCGGCTTCTGGTAGAACTGCGGCGTGTAGTGCGCGCCGATCTTAGGGGGTTCCTCACGAATAAAATATCCATCACGAAGCATCTTCTTTCCTCCTGTCTTCATTTGCGCGACGCGCGTCAACGCCTTTCTTTTTTATCAACGCTGCCTCGTCCTTAGTATAAATTGATTTGCCTACCTGAACGTTGCCGGCAATCCACACCTCGGCTGTGTAGGCATTACTCTTGCATGAATCACACTTGCGCTGGCGTCGGATGCCGCCTGGCTGCTGCGCTGTATTGACAACGTACGTACGGGAACCACAATGTTGACATTTCACGGTTTTATTGCCCCCGACATGATCTCGATCCGTTCACGGGCGTCACGCAGCGCGCAGTAGCGCTGGTGCAGGCGCTGCAGGTGCGAGGCGCGGCGCTCATGCAGCTGCTCCTGCGTTAGCATGGCGAACACCTCCTCCTCAGTGAGCGACGCGAGCTTATCGTTTAGGGCTCGCCAGCTTATCTTTTTCATCTTCAATCCTTTGTTCTATCTCGGCGACCTTCTCGACCGCCCGCTCAAATGCTCTGGCCATCTGGTTTAGTTCCTTCTGGCGTATGCGCTCCTCTGCCCGTGCAGCCGGCAGTTTGGCTTTCCAGTAATCAATTCTTTTCACGTTGTTCGGCCTCCAGTTCACGCAGATCGTTGGCCACATCTGAGACGCCGTGCCAGTCGGATCTAGCGATCATGACGTGCAGATAGTCGATCAGAATTTCGCGCTGCGTTTCGTATTTGGTAAAGTCAGTCATTTTGTTGCCTCCTTGGGTTTGTTAAATTTTGCCATTGGTATGACACGTTTGCTGCCGTCTAGCATCTCGATATGCACGAAGCCCTGCGAGCCCGCCCAGCAGCCGTAATACGCGCGGTTTAGACCGTCGATGTCGAACGCCATCTTCATGCCGTAGCACCAGCTAGGCCGATCTTGGGTCAAGACCGTCTGCACATGGACGTCGTCGTAGGTCAGGTATGCAGGCTCGGCTGCGAACGCGGGTGCTGCCAGTAGTAAAAATAGGTATCTCATTTCAGTGCCTCCATCGCTATGTCGGAAATTGCTCGTTTGTCGTGCAGGGCTGCGTAGATCTTTTCGTCAACTGTCTTTTCGGCGAGTAGGATATAAACCCAGACGCTATGCAGCTGTCCTGAACGGTGCAGCCGTCCAACCGTTTGCTCGTACAACTCCAAGCTCCACGGCAACGACAGAAATACCATGTGGCTTCCCCCGTGCTGTAGATTAAGGCCATGTCCTGCGGACTTAGGATGGACGGCAAGGAGTTCAATTTGTCCGGCGTTCCAGCGCTTGATGGCGTCGGGGTCGTCGAGGGTGGCAAGCTTCGGATAGCGGCGACGAAGTTCTGCCACCTCTTCCTGAAACTGGTAAACCAGTAGGGTGTTCGCATGTTGGTTCTCCTCCAGTAGTTCATCCAATCGATCAAACTTGTGGCTGCTAAACCAGACAGCCTCCTTGCTGCTGATGAATTTACCCGCCGCGTCTGACGCCACCCGACTGCTGTCGTACACAAAACCAGACGCCATCTGTTGCAACTTTGATGTAACGGCTGCAGCGTTTGCCGCCAGCACCTCGGCGGTAGGGAACCGCACCACAAAGTCTTTCTTCATCTTCTCGTACGGGCCACGGTCATCCAACTGGCAGCGCAGCTCGACCACATGGCACTCAGGCAGCTTGTCTTTGTACTCGCCAGGCTCCAAGACGTAGGTCGCTGGCTTGATGCGCTCCATGACTAGCGGCAGGGCACCAGGGCGTGGCAGCCACTCGCCGAAATCGCGGTTCATGCAGACAAAGTACTGTTGCAGGAAGGCACCCTTAGCGCGGCCTAACAGCTTCTCATCAATGATCTTGCACTGGCCGAAGACGTCCTCCAACCCGTTACTGGTGAACGAGCCGGTCAGACCCCAGCGAATTTTAAATTGACCGATGACCTTGTGCAGCGCCTTGAACCGCGTGCCTGACGGGTTCTTCAATTTGGTCAGCTCATCGAACACAATGGCGTCAAACGATGACAGATCCTGCTCGGCCAGCCAGCCGATGTTGTCGTAGTTGATGACCACTATTGAATCGCCATGCTTCATTGCAGCCCAGCGAAGCGTTGGTGATCCTACCGCTACAGCAATAGTCAGCGCAGACGCCCACTTGCGCGCCTCGATCGGCCAGACGTCCGTGCAGACGCGCTTGGGTGCCAGCACCAGAAAGCGAGACGCGTAGCCGTCCTTGACCATCGCCTGCATGGCCGTCAAGGTGATTGCCGTCTTACCTGCGCCCACGGGTGCTAAGATCATCGCCCGGTCACGCTCGTACAGGAAGTCGGCAGCTTCGTCTTGGTAAGGGCGCAGTTTCATCATTTGCCGCCTGCGCTTTGGGGTATTCGCTTGACTGTTGCGTCGATGCACGTACCCTCAAGCTGCGTAATTGTTTCGCCTGTTTCTGCCGCCATGTCGCGTAGCTTCTGCTTCTGCACCCGCACCGCCTCTTTACAAGCCTCCTCATCAGTGAAATGCCGCGTCTGCTGCATGAACTCGCAGTGGCCATTCAAGCAAATCCACAACACGGGAATAAAGATAGTCATTGTTGTCCTCTAGCGCGGATGGCGTCAGCCAGAAACTCGGCCATGATGTAGCCGCCTGACTCGTACTGGCCTACAGGCGCTGTTGGATCGTCGATTGGGTTCTTGTGCGCGTCGCACAACGCTGCACACGCCTCGCGCTCGGCTTTTATTGCCGCAGGAAGAACACCAGCTTCAAAATCATCAAGCCCATCCTTATGCCCTTCCGTATACACAAAGGCAACAAAGCGTTCAAGATTTTCTGGTACCCAGACTTGGTAGCCGTTTGGCTCCGTAGTAGTCAATAATTCAGCTTCCCGCGCCATGCGCAAGACGTCATCTCTGCTTAATCCATTCATCAATCATCTCCGTAGACCATAAACAGGCGTAGTTTTGTTTCAATCGCAACACATCGTTGCGGAATATCT
>CAYYYC010000009.1:0-20302 GCA_964475695.1 uncultured Rubrivivax sp. | reverse complement strand
GTGTAGATCTCGGTGGGGGCGGTATCATTAAACACGTAGTACTCGCGGCTGTGGGTGAGCTTGAGATGCTGGATGGCCGCCGAGGCCGTCTTGCGGATCACATAGAGCTTGCGCTCGAGCGCATCCGGCACGATGACATCGGCGCCGCGCCCGATGAAGACTTGGCGGATCACCGGCTCCTTGGCCCTGACTGTCGGTGACATGGCCATGTCCCGATTGACCGGCACATCGCGCCATCCCAGCAGCACCTGGCCTTGGGCCTTGATCGCCCTCTCGAGTTCCTGCTCACAGGCCAGGCGCGAAGCGTGTTCCTTCGGCAGGAAGATCATCCCGACGCCGTAGTCTCCGGGGGGCGGCAGGCTCACTCCCTGGCCGGCCATCTCCGCGCGGAAAAGCTCGTCCGGGACCTGGATCAGAATACCGGCGCCATCACCCATCAGCGGATCGGCACCCACAGCACCCCGGTGATCGAGATTCTCCAGAATCCTCAGGCCCTGACCCACGATCGAGTGGGCCTTCTGACCCTTGATGTGCGCCACGAACCCGACTCCGCAGGCGTCATGCTCGCGCCCGGGGTCGTACAGGCCCTGCCGTGCCAAATCATGAATTTCGGAGGGCGTGGTCATCTGGGGCTCCATCATCAGGGAAACCCCGAAGATTAGCCGACAACCGAAATAAATAAATGGGGTCAGACTCTATTTATTGGATCGCTCCACTCACGCCAATTTTAATAGGGACACATTGAGGCCCTGCTTCATTCCGATTCGCCCCGAGCCGCCGACTTTCGCGGTCGCCCGCGCGGCCTCGGCGCCAGGGGCCGCTTGGTGTCCTGGGCTCGCCCCAGAAGGAAGGCCGGCGAACCCAGAGCCCAACCCTTGAGTGCAGCCTGGGTGATCCCCACGGCTTGCCGCTCGGACAACCCCGCCTCCAGACTCTCCCTGTGGCGCTGCTGTCGTTCAAAGGGGGTGTTTCCCAGCTGCCAGTACAGGGCATGCTCGGTGATCAAGGGGTCGCGACGCAGTCCGAGGTGGTGCTGTGCGCTTGACCATGCATGCTCCTGGGCCGTGGCGCAAATGCCAGCCCGCACGGGATTGAGCTCCACATACCGCAGGCAGGCCAGAAAGTAGTTCTCCGTGTCGATGGGCGAGCACTTGAAGCGCCCTTCCCACAGCGTCCCGGTCCTGCCGTGCAGGGCATTGTGCGCCCCCACATAGCGGCGCCCCAGGGACTGCATCATTCGGCTCAGCGAGGACGCGTCCGGCGGCGTGAGCAAGAGATGGAAGTGGTTGTCCATCAGCACATAGGCGTGGAGCTGTACGGCGTGGCCCGCAAGAACATCGGCCAGGATGTCTCTCCAGGCGCGGCGATCACCATCGTGGCGCACGATCGGCTCGCGATTGTTTCCGCGCTGGATGATGTGGTGAGGCAACCCAGGCAGGACGAGTCGGGGCAGGCGCGCCATGGTGGGTGAGACCGCGCTGAATCAGGGCTGCAACGACGACAGGCCGAACAGGCGCCGCCCCGTGATGCGCTCGTGCTCGCGCAGAGCGAAGCGATCGGTCATGCCGGCGACATAGTCGCAGGCGGCACGATGGATGTCGGGACGACTCGCGTACTCCCCGGGCATCTCCCTCGGGCGGGCTGCGTAGGCTTTGAAAAGATCACGAACCACATCCCGTCCCCGGGCTGTCTGCCTTTGGACTTGCGGGTGCCGATAGAGGTGGCCAAACAGAAAGCGCTTGAGCTCGGTGATCTCCTGCCGCATCGCAGGACTGAAGCCCACAAGGGGTCCGAAGCGCCTGGCATCGGCGGCGTCGGCCGGGAGGGCTCGGGCCAAACGCTGCCGGGTGGTGGTGACCAGATCATCCACCTGCACGGCCAGAAGGCGCCGAAGCACCTCGGCCACCAGCCGCCGCGCGCTCCCGGACTCCAGTCCGGGGTGGTCTCGCAGAACTTGGGCATGCAAGCGCGCGACGAGCCGCACCTGCTGCAGATGGTCAAGGCCGATGAGACCGGAGCGAACACCGTCGTCCACATCGTGAGCGCTGTAGGCGATCTCATCGGCCAGATTGCACAACTGCGCTTCCAGGCTCGGACTTTGGCGAGTCAGGAACCGTTGGGCCACGCCATTGGGCTCGATGGACTCCATGTGGCGGGCGACCGCCGGCGGACAGCGCTTCAGAATCCCCTCGCGGGTCTCGAATGTCAGGTTCAATCCATCGAAGCCCGGGTAGCGCTGCTCGAGCACATCGACCACCCTGAGGCTCTGCAGGTTGTGCTCGAAACCTCCATGGCCGCGCATGCATTCGTCGAGCGCGTCCTGTCCGGCATGCCCGAATGGTGTGTGGCCCAGATCGTGAGCCAAGGCAAGCGCCTCGACCAGATCTTCCTGCAGGCCCAGGCTTCGGGCCATGGACCGGGCAATCTGCGCCACTTCCAGGCTGTGGGTCAGACGGGTGCGGAAGAGGTCGCCCTCGTGATTGATGAAGACCTGCGTCTTGTAAACCAACCTGCGAAAGGCGGTGCTGTGGACAATGCGATCCCGGTCACGCTGATAGTCGTTGCGGTCCGCAGCCATGGATTCGGGAATTCGCCGGCCGCGGGAGCGCCGCGGATCACTGGCATAGGCAGAGAGCGCGGCGGAATCTGCCAAGCAGGCCACCCTGGGCGCACCCGGGGCGGAGGAGGGGATGATGGATGCCATGTCAAGCGACATGGTCGGCGATGACCTCGCGCACCAGCGAGTCGGGCACAGCACGCAGGCAGGCGTGCCCCGGCCCATCGATGAGCACAAAGCGGATTTGGCCCGCCTTGGCCTTCTTGTCCAGGCGCATCAGTTCAAGGTAGCGGGAAGCGCCGAGATCGGGCGCCCTGACGGGAAGCCCTGCCCGCTCCACGATGCGCGCAATCCGATCGGCACGGTCCGAACTCACAAGGCCCATGCGGCTGGACAGCGCAGAAGCCAGCACCATGCCACAACCGACCGCCTCACCGTGCAGCCACTGCCCATAGCCCAACCCTGCCTCGATGGCGTGTCCAAAGGTGTGGCCGAAGTTCAATAGGGCACGCATGCCGCTCTCCCGCTCGTCTTGGCCCACCACCCAGGCCTTGATTTCGCAGGAGCGCCGCACCGCATGGCTCAGAGCGTCAGGCCGCCGCGCACAAAGGGAATCCAGGTGGGACTCGATCCAGTCCAGGAATGTCTCGTCGGCAATGGGCCCGTACTTGATGACTTCGGCCAATCCCGCGCTGTACTGCCGATCAGGCAGACTGGCCAGCACATTGAGGTCGCAGACCACACGGCTGGGTTGGTGGAAGGCGCCGATCATGTTCTTGCCCATGGGGTGGTTGATGGCCGTCTTGCCTCCCACGGAGGAATCCACTTGGGCCAGCAGCGTCGTGGGCACCTGCACAAACTGCACACCGCGCATGTAACAGGCTGCGGCGAAGCCTGCCAGGTCACCCACCACACCTCCGCCCAGCGCGAACAGCACCGTCGTGCGATCGCAGGACTGCTCGAGCATGACATCGAATATCTGCTGCAGGGCGGGCCAGTCCTTGTGCTCTTCGCCATCGGGCAGTACCGCCTGCACGATGCGCGCGAAGTGCGGCGCCAGCGACTCGCACAGGCTGCGCATGTAGAGGGGAGCCACCGTTTCGTTGCTGACGACGACCGCTGCAGAGCCCTCGGGAAGTCCTGCCCAAGCTGACGCGCGACTCAACAAGCCATGCCCGATGAGGATCGGGTAGGAGCGCTCCCCCAGTTCGATGCGAACCGTCTCGATGGATGGGTCGTCCGGCTTCATCGGGGCAGTTTACGACCCGGGCAGCGGCCCCACACTCGGGTCCACCGGCGAGGGAACCCGAGCCGGATCCAGGAGCCCGCCAAGCTCCAGCTGCATGAGCACCATTGCAGCCATGGCCTGGACCGACGGGCGCCCGGTCTCGATGACGAAATGGGCCGTGCTTCGATACAGGGGGTCACGGTCACGAAACAGCTCACGCAGCTTGCCCAGCGGATCATCGACCTGAAGCAGAGGCCGCTGCCTGTCGTGGCGCAGGCGTCGGTAGAGCTCTTCAGGGCTCGAGCGCAAATAGACCACCGCGCAGTGCCGATGCAGGGCATCGCGATTTGCCGCGCGAAGCACGGCACCTCCCCCGGTGGCCAGGACCTTGGGAGCCCCGTCGGCCTGCTGCGTGATGACCGCCTGTTCAATGTCACGGAAGGCCTCTTCCCCGCGAAGCTCAAAGTACTCCCGAATGCTCATGCCCACCCTTGCCTGGACTTCCTGATCGGCATCCACGAAGGGCAGGCCCAGCCGGCGAGCCAAAAGGCGGCCCACGCTTGTCTTGCCCGCGCCCGGCATGGCCACCAGGGCAAGGCTCAGGCTGGCGTCGCGAGGATTTGAGTTGGGGCTCACGGTCTGGGCATCCTAGCGCGCCTGGGTTTCAGCGTGAGCCAGTATCTTGGGCGTGAGAAAGACCAACAGCTCTGTGCGTCGTCTTTCCTTGGCAGCCCTGCGGAATAGGCCACCCACGAAGGGAAGGTCTGACAGCAACGGCACACGAAAGCTGGAGTCGGACTCCTCCAGCTCATAGATCCCTCCGATGACGACGGTGCCTCCGTCCTCGACCAAGACCTGTGTCTTGACTTCCTTGGTGTTGATTTCTCGGCCGTCGGGCGTGATGGTCCCCAAGCTGTCGCGGTTGACCAGGACACTCAAGTTGATCTGCCCCTCCGGCGTGATCTGCGGCGTGACCGTGAGCTTGAGGCTGGCCTCCTGGAATTGGATGGAGCCTGCATGGCCAGGCCCGCTGGCTGACCCGCGATAGGGAATTCGGAACCCTTGCTTGATGTGGGCTTCTATTTGATCGGCGGTGACGATCCGCGGACTGGCGACCACCTTGCCTCGACCGTCGGCCTGCAGGGCGGAGATCTCCAGGTTCACGAACCGATGGGCTGAAGCCCCAAAGACAGAAAGGGCGAAAGTGGCCGGATCGACGCCTTGGAGCGGGCTGGCCGGCAAACTGACGAATTGGGTGTTGGTGTAGGTTTGGCTGCCCAGGCCGCCCTGTCCAGCACCCGGCGAGGGAGCCCCGGGCTGAAGTGTCTGGCTGCCGACGGCCAGGTAGTTTCCGCCCACCGACCAGCCGGTATCGGCCGCGGGTCGGACGGAGGAATTCCCCTGCAAGAAGCGGAGGTCGTTGAACCCGAGCCGAGCGCCGAGGGTGCGTCCAAAGGTCTCGCTGGCCTCGACGATGCGTGCCTCGATCATCACCTGCCTGACCGGAACATCGATGGCCAGAATCATGGCCTGCACCTGCTCAAGCTTTGCAGGCAAGTCGGTGACCAGCAGCTGATTGGTCCGCGCCACAGCCACGACACTCCCCCGGCTCGAGAGGATCCGCGGTGATCCCGCTGAAGTGCTGGCCGCCGCAGGCGGTGGCGACCCGGCGCCGCCGCCGATCGTGGCGCCCAAAAGCCCGCGCGCGACTTCCTCGGCCCTGCTGTAGTTGAGCTGGAACAGTTGCGTCTTCAGAGGTTGGGCATCAGCCAGACGCCGGCGAGCGTCATGCTCGGCCTGCTCTCGACCCAGGAGCTCCGAGCGCGGCGCCACCACGAGGATGTTCCCGCTGCGCCGCATGCCCAAACCCTTGGACTGCAGGATGACCTCGAGCGCCTGCTCCCAGGGGACGTCCGCGAGCCGCAGCGTCAAAGTGCCGGCCACGGAGTCGCTGGCCACCAGGTTGAGCCCCTTGAAGTCCGCCAAGATCCTCAGCGCCGACCGCACTTCGATGCTTTGGAAGTTCAGGGAAAGCCTGTCCGCCACGCCGGCGCGCCCACCGTGCTCGGGCACTCCCGCAGCGCCAGGCTGCTCCGCTGGCTCGGCAGCGCAAATCCGGCCGCAGGCCATAGCCGCGAACATCAGGATGGCCATCGGCCACAAGCCTGAGCCACTGCATCGCCTCATCGCTGCGCCTGCCTCGCTCCGATAGGCACCACCCACGCGAACGGCTCCCGCCCTTGGTCATCAAGACTTCCCAGATGAACCGCCGTCTGGGAGATTTGCTTGACCACCGGCCCCTGGGGGAAGACCGGCTCTCCCACCGCCACGGCGCGCAGCGCTCCGTCCACAACAAGCAGGGCCAGCTTTCGATCAGCATCTTCCAGCGCCCCGAGAAAAGAGTCCACGGCGGACTCCGCGGGCCGCGCTGGCGAAGACCCATCGATCGTCGGCCGCGGCACACCGGCGGCCGTTCTCAGGGGTGCAGCTGCGTCAAACGGGTCAGCCACCATCGTTGGGGGCGGATCCGGCGCAATCGCTGCGCGCAATGGCTCTCGGGACGCCCTGAGCGTGACCTCCATGGCCAGACCCGCGCGCCCGCCCCTGGCCCATGGCTGCGCGAGCCGTTCCGCAGGCTGGGCGGAAAGCCAGAGGCTGGCCAAAGTGAACAAGCCCGCCGAGCGCCCGATTTCAGCCAGGCATGCCGCCAGATTTCGGTAGGACCCCAGGAGCCGGACTGCGACGGAAAGTTCATCCAAGCCAGCGCGCGACAACTCGTCCTGGGGGCGAAGCCACTCCAGATCAACCCCGCTGGCGCGGGCAGCGGATACGAGCTTCAGCAGCAGATCCTGGAGAGCGACGGCCCGATCCTGCGGCTGGCGTTCCAGCGCCGTTTGTGTCCGCGCGGCATCGCCGGGGTCTCGGTCGGACTGCGGCGGCGGCACCGCGCCGCCGAGTGCTGCCGGGGTGTCGAGCAAGGCCCTCTCCTGTCTGCGCAAATCCAGCCAATGCCACCACCGGCCCATCGGCCACAGATGCGCAGACACCGCAAACACGAGCAGGAAAATCGTCCACTCAAACCGACGCCAACGGCCCGGCTCCCAGGCAGCCAAGGCAACGACACCCGCTGCGCTCATGGTCCGGCAAGGCCCATGTGGCCGCTGATGGTGAAGGCCAGGCCCGACGCGCCTTGCCACTGAGGCCAACCCAGACCGTCGGGTTCGTCCGAAGCGGATTGCATGCCCATCTGCAATCCGCGCAGCTCCCTGATCTCGAGCCGGCGCATCCGCTGCGGGCCCATCCGCAAGCGCTCCAGGAACAGGCTCAGGTCGTGCGGCGAGCCGGCATTGCCGGTGATGGTGAGCTTGTCTTCTTCGGCACGGACTGAGGTGAGCCTCAGTCCTGGAGGCGCGGCTCGAGCAAGCTCGGGCAACAGTCGCGCGGCGCGCGAGTGCAGTCCTTCAAGCGTTGCCAGGGAGGCGTGGCGGACCGCAACCGCCTCGGCTTCACGAGCCTGGCGATCGGCCTGTGCGGAGCGCTCGAGCACAGCCGCCCGTTCCTGGTGCAGCTGCGCGAGCCGGGCCTGTTGTCGGGCTCCCAGAGCCTCGCCCAACAGCCCCAGAGCCAGAGCGGCAGCCGAGGCGATCAAGGCGCAGACAAGCAGGCGCCGGAATGCTCGGCGGACCTGCCGAACGGCCCAGTCGTGTGCTGCGGGATGAAGATTGATAGGGCTCATGCGGTCAGGCTGCCGAGGGCCGTTCCGAAGGCGGCGTGGTACGGATCGCCCGGCCCCGGCCACCCATCCTCGGGCTCTTCCTGCAGGCCATCGAATGGAGCCACAGCCACGGCTTGGAAGCCCAGTCTTCGGGAGAGCTCGACGGCCAGATCCTGCGGCGAGGGCAGGCCTCCGCCGAGCAGCAATTGGTCAAGGTCCGGGCCCTCGGCCGCGGCGTGGGGGCGATCCAGCAACGTGACGATCGACTGCGCGAGCTCCGCGGTCGAAAGGGGCACCTGCGTCGCGAACTCAGCAACCGCTTGCCCCGAGCCATCACGAGCCAGAGCGAGGCTCAAAGTGCCGCTGCGGGCATCCACGGCGGCCCAAGCTGAGCCTGCGCGCCCGCGGCCACGGCGCTGCCGCCAAACCTGCATGGCCCACAGGGCGGCCTGTGTCGCAGGCACTACCCTGCCCGGCCGCAGACCGGCCGCTTCGACAATGGCCAGGTAGTCCATGACGACGCCGCGGCGGGCCGCAACCACCAACGCATCACAGTGCGATCCGGCGCCTTCGCCAGGTTCGGACAAAGCGAAGTCGAAGACGCAGTCCTGGGCCGCCGCACCCAAGAGCTGGTCCAGCCGGGCCTTGACCCGAAGGGCCTGTCTGCCGGGCGGATCTGCACTCGGCACCTGCGCCCAGTGGAGCGTCGCCTGCCCCGGCGGCAGCGCCACCGCGGCACGCCGGCCCATGATGCCGAGTCGCACGACCACGCCACGCACCGCCTGCACCACGGCATCCATGTCGGCGATCGCGCCGGCGCTCAGGCAGCCTTTGGGCAGGCCCACGCTGGCCCAGCAGCCGAGCCGGCTGCCCCTGAGGCCTTTGCGCCGCAACTCAACAAGCCTGACGGCGGAGTCGCAGAAATCCAATCCGACACAGGCGCCCCGCGCTGCAATCCATGGCCATGCGCCGCCCTTCATGAACTCCATCATCTGTCTTGAGCCGATATGCCTTTGTTGAGACTCATTGTGCGGATCCACCGTCGCTGCGAAAGCCCCTCGTCGGGATGATTGACGCCCAGTGCATTCCTATAATTCACGGGGTGACCCCAGTGCCTGCTGCCGTCGCATCCATCGCCCGGCTCCCGAATGCCTCAAGCCCAAGACCACTCCACCCCCGCAGGTGAATCAGCGCCTCCGCGCAGCCCTGGCGTCCGCCCTCATCCCGGCGCGCTGCTCGCAAGATTCATCCTGATCGCCATCGGGTGCGCTTTTGGTCTCGCTGCGGCAGCTGCTCTGGCCGTGGGTCTCGGAATCGCGCTGGCGTACCCCAACCTTCCCGACATCAAGGGCTTGGGAGACTACCGACCCAAGCTGCCCATGCGGGTCTACAGCAACGATGGGACCCTGTTGGGGGAGTTCGGCGAGGAGCGAAGAAGCTACATGGCCATCGACGAGATTCCGGCGCTGATGAAAAACGCCGTGCTCTCGATCGAGGATGCGCGCTTCTACGAGCATGGCGGAATCGACTACGTGGGCGTTCTGCGCTCGCTGGTCGCCAACCTTGGGCAGGCCCGCAGCCAGGGCGCCTCCACCATCACGATGCAGGTGGCACGGACCTTCTACCTGTCCACCGAGAAGAAGTACATCCGCAAGTTCTATGAGGCCCTGCTGGCCTACAAGATCGAGTCGCTGTTGAGCAAGGATGAAATCCTCGAGCTCTACCTCAACCAGATCTACCTGGGCCAACGGGCCTACGGCTTTGCGGCTGCCGCAGAGACCTATTTCGGCAAGCCGCTCAAGGACTTGACCGTGGCCGAGGCAGCCATGCTGGCCGGCATTCCGAAGGCGCCATCGGCCTACAACCCTGTGGTCAACCCGAACCGGGCGCAGACGCGGCAGCGCTACATCATCGAGCGCATGCAGGAGTATGGGCACATCACCCCCTTGCAGGCGCAGCAGGCTCTGCGCGAACCGCTGCAGTTGCGTGCCGGGGTCGGGCTGCCCGTGCATGCGGAATTCGCCGCCGAAGTGGCTCGGCAACTGGTCTTCAGCCAGTATGGCGAGGACACCTACACCCGCGGCCTTACCGTGACCCTGAACATTGATGCGGGCGAGCAGATGGCCGCCTACCGGGCGCTGCGGCGGGGCATCCTGGAATACGAGAAGCGGCAGCCCTATCGTGGTCCCGAAGGCTTCGTTGCGCTGCCCTCCAATCCTGCCGATGTGGATGCCCGGGTGGCGGAGGCCTTGGCAGACCATCCCGACAACGATGAGATCAAGGCCGCCGTGGTGCTGGAGGCCGGGCCTGGTCGAGTCACGGTGTCGCTGCAGTCGGGAGAAGAGCTTGTGATCGGCGCGGAGGGCATCAAGCCCGTGGCTTCCGCGCTCTCGGAAAAGGCGCCTGCCAATCGGCAGATTCGACGCGGATCGATTGTGCGGGTGGTCCAGGAGAACAAGCGTTGGTTCCTCACCCAACTGCCCGAAGTGGAAGGCGCTTTCGTGTCGATGGACCCCGGAACCGGTGCCATCCGGGCCATGGTGGGCGGCTTTGACTGGAAGAAGAGCAAGTTCAACCATGTCACCCAGGCCTGGCGTCAACCCGGCTCAAGTTTCAAGCCGTTCATCTACTCGGCTGCTCTGGAGAGCGGATTCACGGGGGCCACGATGGTCAACGATGCCCCTTTGTTCTTCGATGCCGGCGCCACGGGCAGTCAGGCGTGGGAGCCCAAGAACGCCGATGGGAAGTTTGACGGCCCGATGACCCTGCGCACGGCCTTGGCCCGGTCCCGGAACATGGTGGCCATCAGCGTGCTGCAGTCTGTGGGCCCCAAGAACGCGCAGGACTGGGTGACTCGATTCGGGTTTGAGGCCGAGCGCCATCCGCCCTACCTGACCATGGCCCTGGGAGCCGGGTCGGTGACGCCCCTGCAGATGGCCACGGGTTACGCGGTCTTTGCCAACGGAGGCTATCGGGTCGCTCCCGCGCTCATCAATCGCATCAGCGACGACAGGGGCCGGGTGTTGGTCAGCTCACCCCCAAGCCCCCCGGACGATTCCATGCGGGTGATCGATGAGCGCAATGCCTTCGTGATGAGCCATCTGCTGCAGGAGGTGACCCGTTCGGGAACGGGCGCCAAGGCACAGGCGACGCTTCAACGCCAGGATCTCTACGGGAAGACCGGCACAACCAATGACGCGATGGACGCTTGGTTCGCCGGCTGGCAACCCAGCGTCGTGGCCGTGGTCTGGATAGGCTACGACAAGCCCCGAAAACTCGGCGACCGCGAAACCGGGGGGGGGTTGGCCTTGCCGATCTGGATCGAGTACATGCAGCAGGCGCTCAAGAAGGTTCCCCAGAGCCGACCTTCCGTGCCCGAGGGGGTGGTGCAGGTGGGCTCGGAATGGGTTTTCGACGAATATGCCGACGGCAAGGGCGTGCGAAGCCTGGGGATGGGTGAGCCGGCGCAATCCTCAGACGAAGAAAAGCGCAGCATCCTCGACCTCTTCAAGCGTCCGGCGCCCTGAAATGCAGGCCCTTTCCGGCCTGCTCGCTGGCGCGAGCCGACAGGACCTCAAAGAATTCCAGCCCCGAACGGTCAATCCAGCGGCCGTGAAGATGCCTGAAGTGAAAGCCACCGGCACGAGCCGCCAACCACAGCTCATGCAGAGGCGGCTGCGTGTTGATGACGATCTTGCCGCCACCCGGAAAGGCCAGTTCGAGCAGACCGCCGGTTCGCTGGGCGTCTATGTCGATCACATCAGCCTGCAGCCAGTGGTCAACGGTGGCCTCGATCGAGGACAGGATCTGGCCGGTGACCTGGACAAAAGCCAAGTCTGTCAGGCCGGAGTTGGCGGAGGCTTGCATGTCGATCGGTAGAATTTTGAGATGTTGCGTTCAATGATAGCCACCCTCCTCGGGCGGCGCTTTCGCCAGCTCCTTGCCCCGCTGGGTGTGGTGGGAGCCGCCTGCCTGGCAGCCTCCTGCGGCCAAAAGGGCCCTCTGACATTGCCGCCACCGGCCTCCAAGTCTTCCGGCCCGGACCGGACTGAGCCGGCCCGACCCGCGGCCTCGGCAGTGGGCACGGTAGCCCCCGGCGCCATGGCACCATCTCCACGATGAACCCCCTGCCCGGCGCTCCTCATCTGGCCCGCCTGCACGGTCGGCTTGCCCTGGACGGAGTGGACCTGCAGACGCTTGGGCAGGAGCACGGCACGCCGCTGTATGTGTATTCGGCGGCGGCCATGCGGGAAGCGGCCATGGCTTATCAGCGCGCGCTGTCCGGGCGGCCCCATTTGCTGTGCTATGCGATGAAGGCCAACAGCAACTTGGCCGTGCTCCAACTCTTTGCCCGCATGGGCTTGGGCTTTGACATTGTCTCGGGCGGTGAACTTGCGCGTGTGCTGGCCGCAGGCGGCGATCCCGCCAAGGTGGTCTTCTCGGGCGTGGGCAAGACCGTGGATGAAATGGCTCTGGCGCTGCGCCGCGGCGTGCGCTGCTTCAATGTGGAGAGCCAGGGAGAGCTGCAGGCGCTGTCGCAGGTCGCCCAGCGCGAAGGTCGGACAGCAAGGGTCAGCGTGCGCGTCAATCCCGACGTGGACGCTCGCACCCACCCCTACATCTCCACGGGTCTCAAAGACAACAAGTTCGGCGTTGCCCACGGCCAGGCCCTGAGCCTGTATGCGCAGGCCAGAAGCATGCCTGGCCTAGAGGTGACGGGCATTGACTGCCACATCGGCTCACAGATCACCGAGATCGAGCCTTATCTGGATGCTCTGGACCGGGTGCTGGATCTGGTGGAGGCCATCGAGCGCGACGGATGCCCGCTGCATCATCTGGATCTTGGTGGCGGCTTGGGCATCACCTACACCGATGAGCAGCCTCCGCATCCCGGTGAGCTCGTTCGCGCGCTCCTGGAGCGCATTGATGCGCGCGGCCATGGCCACCGGGAACTGCTCCTGGAGCCCGGGCGCTCCTTGGTCGGCTCAGCAGGCGTGCTCCTGACGAAGGCCCTCTATCTCAAGCCTGCCGTCCCCGATGAGCGCGAGCCAGGCTCACGAAACTTCTGCATCGTGGATGCCGCGATGAATGACCTTCTTCGCCCAGCCCTCTACGACGCCTGGATGGGCATCGTCGAGTGCGTGGAAGGCAGTGCGCCAATCCAGGCCTGGGATGTCGTGGGTCCAGTGTGCGAGTCCGGGGACTGGCTCGGAAAGGACAGGCCTCTGGCGGTGCAGCCTGGCGACACGCTGGCCGTGCTCTCAGCCGGCGCCTACGGCATGTCGATGGCGGGCAACTACAACACCCGCGGCCGTGCCGCCGAACTCATGGTGGTGGATGGTCAGGCCCACCTGATCCGCCACCGGGAGCACCCGGAAACACTCTTTGCCGCCGAGCGGTTGCTGGATTAGGTCGGCCCACGCCCTTCCTCGACCGCATGGCAGGCGACTTGGCTGCCGTGGTCGTCGACGACGCGCATGGCAGGCCGCTCAGCCGCACAGCGTGCCGTGGCCAAGGGGCACCGCGGATGGAAAGAGCAGCCCGAGGGCGGGTTCAGTGGGTTGGGCACCTCACCCCGCACGGGGGTCCGGGCGCGGCCGCTCATGCGGATGTCGGGAATCGCGTCGAGCAGCATGCGGGTGTAGGGATGTCGCGGCATCGCAAACAACTGCCGTTTGGCCGCCCGCTCCACCAGCCTGCCCAGATACATCACCCCCACTTCATCGGCCACATGGCGAACCACGGCCAGGTTGTGCGAAATGAACAGATAGCTCAAGCCTCGCTGGGCCTGAAGGTCCTTCATCAGGTTGAGCACCTGGGCCTGCACACTCACATCCAACGCTGAAGTCGGCTCGTCGCAGACCAGAAAGTCGGCGTTGGTCGCCAAGGCGCGCGCAATCGAAATCCGCTGCCGCTGCCCACCGGAGAACTGGTGTGGAAACTTGGCGCCGTCCTGGGGTGACATCCCCACCTGGACAAGCAACTCGGCCACCCGGGCTCTTGTGGCCTGCGAATCCCGGGTCAACCCATGCTCGCGCAAAGGCTCCGCGACGATATCCTGCACCGTCCATCGGGGATTGAGGCTTGCATAGGGGTCCTGAAAAATCATCTGCATGCGCCGACGCAACAGACGCTGCTTCGCCGCGTCGCGCCCTGAGACCACTGGGCTCGAGTCGAACAGAACCTGCCCTCTGGTGGGATTCAGCAAGCCCACCAGAAGCCTGGCCACCGTGCTCTTGCCACAGCCCGACTCACCCACCAGCGCCAGCGTGGTGCCTGCGGCGATTTCAAAGCTCACCCCGTCAACCGCATGAACGAACTGTCTGGGCTTGCCCTCCACCAGGCGATTCAGCCACGGGGAGGACACATCGAAAACCTTGGCCAATTCGATGGCCTGCAACAGCGGCGCTGGAGGTGAGGCCGCTGCGGCGCCAAATTCGGCCGGATGGGTGGGGTGGGTTGTCATGGCCGCCGCTCAGTCTTGGGAATGCACCCAGCAGGCTGCCTGGGTTGGGCCTGCCTTGATCAAGCCGGGCTGCTCCTGGCCACAGCGTTCCATGGCTCTGGAGCAGCGCGGGTTGAAAGCGCACCCCGGCGGAATCTCATTCAGGCGAGGCATGGCCCCGTCGATCTGGGCCAGCCGCGGGCGCTCGCCGTCCATCGCCGGAATCGAGCCCATCAGGCCCAAGGTGTAGGGGTGCGCGGGGCAATGAATCACATCCTGGACCGGGCCGATCTCGACCACGCGCCCTGCGTACATGACAGCCACGCGGTCACAGGTTTCCGCAATCACGCCCATGTCGTGGGTGACCAGCATGACCGAGGCGCCATGAACCTTGCACAACTTGCGCAGCAGGGCAATGATCTGCGCCTGGATGGACACATCCAGGGCCGTGGTTGGCTCATCGGCCACGATGAGGCGGGGCTCGGCAGCCAATGCCAGGGCAATCACGACACGCTGACGCATTCCCCCGGAAAACTGGTGAGGGTAGTGGTCAATGCGGGCTTCGGGCGCGGGGATCCCGGTCTCGGCGAGCAGCCCGATGGCCCTCTGCCGGGCCTGCGACGGCGTCAGGGGCAGGTGTGTCGTGATGGTCTCCACCAACTGCTGGCCCACGGTGTAGAGGGGATTGAGCGAAGTCAATGGGTCTTGGAAGATCGCCCCGATGGATCGACCCCGGACCTTGCGCATGGCATCCTGACTGAGGTTGTCGATGCGCTGGCCTTCGAGCAGGATCTCTCCCGCCGCCACTCGCCCCGGCGGCTCCAGAAGGCCGATGATCGAGGCGCCCGTCAGCGACTTGCCCGCGCCGCTCTCACCCACCACGCCAAGAATCTCGCCGGGGGCGATCGAAAAGCTCACACCATCCAGGGCCCGCAGCACACCTCGGCGCGTCGGAAATTCCACCACCAGGCCGCGCACTTCAAGCAGTGGTCGCCTGGTGTCTGGCTCGAAATCGGTATTCATTGCATGACAGCCCGGCCAGCGCTGCTTCAGCGCAGCCTCGGATTGAGCGCGTCGCGCAGCCAATCACCGAGGAGATTCACACTCAGCGCAATCATCACCAGCACAGCCCCAGGGAAGATGGTGATCCACCACTCGCCCGAGAAGAGGAAGTCGTTGCCGATCCGGATGAGCGTGCCCAGCGAAGGGGACGTGGGCGGCACACCCACGCCGAGGAAAGACAAAGTCGCCTCCGTGAGGCTCGCCGTGGCCACCTGGATCGTGGCCAACACCAGCACAGGACCCATCACATTGGGCATGACATGCCGCACCATGATCCGCCAGGGCGCCACGCCGATCACCCTGGCCGCCTGCACATATTCCTTGTTGCGCTCCACCATCGTCGATCCTCGGACGGTGCGGGCGTACTGCACCCATCCCGACATGGCGATGGCCAGGACAAGCACCACAAAGGCAAGGCTGTCGTGGGCGTTGGGGAACATCGCCCGCCCCACGCCGTCGATCAGCAATGCCACCAGGATGGAGGGAAAACTGAGCATCACATCGCAGATGCGCATGATGAGGGCGTCAACTCGCCCGCCGACAAAGCCCGACAACAGGCCAAGGCCGACGCCCAGCACCATCGAGAGAATGACCGAGGCCAAGCCCACGAGCAGCGATATGCGCGCTCCATACATCAGGGCCGAAAGAATGTCACGCCCCTGATCGTCGGTGCCCAAGGGAAACTCCGGGCGGCCCTCGTCAGCCCAGGCCGGCGGCAGGCGCGCATCGCCCAGGTTGAGCGCCGCCAGGTCAAATGGATTCTGCGGCGCGACCCATGGCGCGAAGAAGGCGCAAAACGCACAGAAGGCGGCCATCAGCGCGGCGGCGATGGCCACCGGCGAGCGGCTGAAGCTGAACCACAGGTCGCTGTCGAACAGGCGGCGAAGGCGTGCGCTCATCGTTGCAAGCTTTCGGCGAGGTGTTCTGCGTCAGGGTTCATGGCTGTGCCTCTCAATGGCCACCCACTGCCCGGTCGACCCGCAGGCGCGGATCGACCGCGAAATACAGCAGGTCCACGGCCAGGTTGATCAGCACGAAGATGAGCGAGATCAGGCACAGATACGCCGCCATCACAGGCACATCGGCAAACTGAACCGCCTGGATGAACAAGAGCCCCATGCCCGGCCACTGGAAGACGGTTTCGGTGATGATCGCAAACGCGATGAGCGAGCCCAACTGCAGCCCCGTGATCGTGATGACCGGCACCAGGGTGTTCTTGAGGGCATGTCCGAAATACACAGCCCTGTCGCTCAAGCCCCGGGCGCGAGCGAACTTGATGTAGTCGGTGCGCAGAACCTCCAGCATCTCTGCGCGCACCAGTCGCATGATCAGCGTGAGCTGAAAGACGCTGAGAGTGACCGCCGGCAGGATCAGATGCTTCCATCCGTCTGCGGTGAGCAGGCCCGTTGTCCAGGCGCCCAGCGCCACCACCTCGCCCCGTCCGAAGCTGGGCAGCCATTTCAGGATCACCGCAAAGGCAAGGATCAGCAGAATGCCTATGAGGAAGGTGGGCAAGGACACGCCAAGAAGAGACAGGCCCATCATCAACTGCGACAGCGCATTACCGCGCTTGAGCGCCGCATAAACCCCCATCGGGATGCCCACGACCAGGGCAATGGCGGCGGCCAACAGGGACAGCTCCAGGGTGGCCGGCAACCGCTCCGCAATCAGTTCCGAGACCTTCCTGCCCTGCCGCAGGCTCAGGCCGAAGTCACCCTGCACCGCATTGCCCACGAAGGCGGCAAACTGAACGACGAAGGGCTGATCCAGGCCCAAGTCGGCCCTCAGGCGCTCCTTTTGTTCCTGGGTGGCATCCTGCCCCAACATGTTGAGCACAGGGTCACCCACATACTGGAACAGCATGAAGGCGATGAAGCCCACAGACAGCAGCACCAGGCAGGCCTGCAGAAGTCGGCGAAGGATGAAGGCAAGCATCAATGAAAAAACCCCGCCGCATCGCTGCGGCGGGGCCGGATGTTAGCTTGAGCCGAGAGTCCCCGGCTCAGCGGGGCATCAGAAGCGGTGGATCACGCCCACCGAGATGACCTGTTGGTCGGTACCCGCCACGGCACCGGCCAGGGCGCGGGCGCCCCACGCGGGGATGATGGTCTGGGCGTTGGCGGCCACAGCAGCGGTGCCTTGGCTCACGAAGTTGCCCATGGCGTACACGGCGCTGCGCGGGCTGAGCGCGTAACGGGCCTGGACACTGATCATCGAGGCCTTGCTGCCGGCACTGTTCTTGACTTCGGTGTACTGCAGGGCGGTGGCCAACTGCTTGCTGAAGTTGTAGCCGATGGCCACGTTGTAGCCGTCACGCTTGACCAGCGAGGCAGCCACAGGAACCGGATCGGTCTGCTTGCTCTCGAAGACCGTCGCGCCGATCGACAGCGGGCCCGCGGTGTACTTGCCGCCCACGAGGAACGACTCCTTGCCGGCCGGGGTGGCAGGGGTGTTGCCGCCTGCTGCGTTGCCAGTGGAGGCCACGCTCAGGCTCTGGGCCGAAGCGTGCAACTCAAGCCCACCGGCCACGAAGCGGCCGGCGATCGCGGTCAGGGAACCGTTGTCCTCGCCGCCTTGCGACTTGGCCAGGTTCGACGGAGCGTACTGGGCCTGAATCGTCAGGCCGCCCATCGCCGGCGTCGTGTAGGTGATCGCGTTCTTGATGAAGAAGTCCGCGGCGTTGGCGGCCGCAGCGGTCACCACCGTCGTCGAATTGCTGTTGAGGATCTGGTTCTGAATCATGTTCAGAATCATCGGGTTGAGGCGGCGACCGAAGGTCACCTCACCAAACCCGCCAGCCAGACCCACCCAAGCCGCCCGGCGGAACAACGCGCCGCTGTTGGGGCCCGAGGCCGTTCCGTCGAAGGATCCGTCGCGGGGCTCCAGATCGGACTCCAGGTTGAAGGTGGCGCGCATGCCGCCGGCAAGCGTCTCGCTGCCACGCAGGCCCCAAACCGAGGACGCCACGTTGCTGCCCGTCACACCGGTGAAAGAACCCACCGGGGACTTGTTGAGGTTGGTCACGGACGCATCCACCAAGCCATACAGCGTCACGGACGACTGCGCCATTGCAGCGCCGGAAAAAGCGCCCAGAGCGGCCAAGGCGACAAGGGATTTCTTCATTTGTGGGTTCTCCTGGTTCAATAAACCGAGCCCCGAACGGACCACACGCCCGCGGGGAACTTCTCCTTTGCGGAAAGCTGATCGGATTTCATCAGCGAAAGGCGGCTTGCGCTAGCCCGAGGGCGGTCGCGGCGGGGAATTCGTTGCTTGGCCACAACGAAGCTCGGGACAGACCCACCGAGCCGCCCATACTGCACCCGTGGATACCCGAATGCTCTCCCCCCTCGACCGTTGGCTCTGTTCCGCAGACCAAGCCCTGAGAACCCTCTTCGGCACCGCCCAAGCCATCCGCCCGATGCCTCAGCCCTCTGACGAATCCGGCCCGACAGCGGCGCTGGACGAATCCGAGCGTCGCGTTTCCGGTGCTCTGATGCGGGTCAACCATGTGGGAGAGGTCTGTGCCCAGGCCCTCTACCAGGCGCAGGCTTTGACCGCTCGATCGCCCGAACTCCGGGCGCAGATGCTCTCGGCAGCCCAGGAAGAACTGGACCATCTGGCGTGGACACAGCAGCGCCTCAAGCAACTCGAAGACCGCCCCAGCCTGCTCAATCCGCTGTGGTACCTGGGTGCATTCGCCATCGGCTTGGCCGCGGGCCGGGCCGGCGACGCCGTGAGTCTGGGTTTCGTGGTCGAAACGGAGAGGCAGGTGGAAGAGCATTTGGCCGGCCACCTCCACCGCTTGCCCGAGCGGGATCGCGCCTCGCGGGCCATCGTGGAGCAGATGCGCCAGGACGAGGCTCGTCATGGTCGCAGTGCCGCCGAAGCGGGTGCGGCAGCTCTGCCGGCACCTCTGCGCAGCGCCATGCGGCTTGCCGCCGTGGTGATGACCTCCACGGCCAACCGCATCTGAGGGCCTCAGGCTTCCACGACTTCGTGGGTCACCACGATCTCCGCGGTTCTGGCCAGCATGATCGTGGCCGAACAGTAGCGCTCGTGAGAAAGCGCAATGGCCCGCTCCACGGCGGCGTCGTTCAAGGCCGTGCCCGAAACGACAAAGTGCAGATGGATGCGGGTGAACACCTTCGGGTCAGCCTCGGCCCTCTCAGCCTTGAGCCGAACCTCACAGCCGCTGACGGTGTGCCTGCCCTTCTTGAGGATCAGCACCACATCGTAGGCGGTGCAGCCGCCTGCGCCAGCGAGCAGCAACTCCATCGGCCGGGGCGCCAGGTTGCGGCCCCCACCCTCCGGCGCGCCGTCCATGTTGAGCAGGTGTCCGCTCCCTGTTTCCGCACTGAAGGCCATGCCGGATGAGGGCAACCAGCTGATCTTGCATTCCATTGTCTTGCTCGCTTTCGATCGAATGCGCCGCCGCTTTGGACCATGGGCCCCAAGCCTGCGCGAGGGGGCTGCTTTTTGCTGCGGCGCAGCATAAAAACCCTTAAACTTGAGGGCGGAAGCACTGTCCGCCGATGTCCATCGTCCGCGAGGGTGCCAACGGTTGTCTCCTCCACCCTTGAGGGTGGTTCAAGCCCGGGGCGAAAGCTCCGGGCTTTTTTTGCGGCGGGGTCGCCGACAATCTCCCGAGCGCACCATGAACGAAGCCCCCGATTATCTCAAGCGGATCCTGTCCGCACGCGTCTACGACGTGGCGGTGGAGAGCCCCCTGGAAGAGGCCACCCTGCTGTCCCGGCGAGTGGGCTGCCGAGTGTTGCTCAAGCGCGAAGACCAGCAGGCCGTCTTCAGCTTCAAGCTCCGGGGCGCTGACAACAAGATGGTCAACCTCAGCGCCGAACAGCTTGCCCGGGGCGTGATCTGCGCCTCCGCCGGCAACCATGCCCAAGGGGTGGCGCTGAGCGCGCGGCGACTGGGCACGCGGGCGCTGGTTGTCATGCCCACAACAACGCCCCAGGTCAAGATCGACGCCGTGTCCGCGCTCGGCGGCTCGGTGATCCTGCATGGCGACAGCTACTCGGATGCCTACGAGCATGCGCTCGAGCTTCAGGCCCAGCAGGGTCTCGAGTTGGTTCATCCCTTCGATGACCCGGATGTCATCGCAGGCCAAGGGACCATCGGGATGGAAATTCTGCGCCAACATCCCAAGCCGATTGAGGCCGTTTTCGTGGCCATCGGGGGCGGCGGCCTGGTCGTGGGGGTGGCCAGCTACATCAAGGCGGTGCGCCCCGAGGTCAAGGTCATCGGGGTGCAGGCCAGCGACTCCGACGCAATGTTTCA
>CAYYYC010000008.1:12177-21049 GCA_964475695.1 uncultured Rubrivivax sp. | reverse complement strand
TGCTCACCGACGACATCCTCGCATCGGTCGACGCGCTGCAGATGGCGGGCATTCCGCTGATGAGCGCACCCAACGAGATCTACTACGAGATGCTTGAAGAGCGCATGCCTGGACACGGCGAGCCCGTTGGCGATCTCAAGGCCCGGGGGATCCTGCTTGACGGCAGCACCGCCGGGGGCAACAGGCGCCTGCTGCTGCAGATCTTCAGCCAGCCGATGCTCGGCCCGGTGTTCTTCGAGTTCATCCAGCGCAAGGCCGACGAAGGCTTTGGCGAGGGCAACTTCAAGGCGCTCTTCGAAAGCCTGGAGCGCGACCAGATCCGCCGGGGCACGCTCAAGGTGTAGGTTCGCCCGGCGCCTCAGGCCTGTGCGGTCAGAGACTGAGCGTCACAGGCCATCAGAAAGTCTCTTGAAGACGCGGCGCTGGCCTGCAGCCATGCGGCGTAATCGGTCTCGGACAGAACCACCACCATGCGCTTTTCCTCACCGGGCCTGTGAAAGCGGCTCATGAATGGGTGCGCATCGGCGTTGATCGTGAGCATGGTGTAGCTGTGGAGCCAGCGCCCATCCGGCGTGCGCCAGCGGCTCCACAGGCCGGCGATTCCCAGGGGCTTGCCGTCGACGCGGGTGATGCGGGTGGGGACGGCGCGACCACTGCTCCAGTCGGGCTCATAGATCGCACGGGCCGGAACGATGCAGTGGCGCGCCTTGCGCCAGGCGTCTGCAAAGCTGGGCTTTTCGGCCACGGTTTCGCTGCGGGCGTTGTAGGTGTGGCGTGAGAATTTCTGGTCCTTGGCCCAATGCGGCAGCAGGCCAAAGATGCCGGGCAGGGCGATCGCCTGACCGACGGCCTCGTCGCCGGCGTCGGCCTCGTGCGGCCGGACGATGAAGGTGCCCATCAGGCCAGGCCAGAGGTCCTGCCGAACATCCTGCGCACTGTCGGGGTGCAGCGGCTCGGCATGAAAGTGGTCGCGGATGACGCGCGGCTCGGGGATGTTTTCGTAGTGGGCGCACATGGTCTGGGGCTGCCGGACTGGTTCGGCCGAGCCCCGCATTGTCCTTGCCCGGCGCTCCTTGCTGGCGCCCCTGGCTTGCGCTGCCTCATGCGTCGCGTCCCAGCAGGCACTAGCCTTTGGGTGTGCCGAGCCCGAAGCCCTCTGCCCTGCAGCCCAGCCGGCCAGCCCCCAGCGCCGCGCAGACGCCTGTCTTTGAGCTGCGCCGTGTCTGCAAGACCTACGGGGAGGGCCCCACCACCGTGCAGGCCTTGCGTGAAGTGACGTTGAAGGTGATGCCGGGTGAGTTCATCGTCCTTTTGGGACCCTCGGGCAGCGGCAAGAGCACCCTGCTCAATCTCATGGGCGGATTGGACCGCCCCAGCGGCGGCGAGCTGCTCTTTGGCCCGCTGCACCTGGAAGCTGCACAGGACGCCGAGTTGACCGCGTTCAGGCGGCAGCATGTGGGCTTCGTGTTTCAGTTCTACAACCTGATTCCCAGCCTGACCGTTCGTGAAAACGTGGCGCTGGTGGCCGAGCTCGTCGCGCAGCCGATGTCGGTGGACCAGGCCTTGTCGCAGGTCGGTCTGGCCGAGCGGGCCCAGCACTTTCCCTCACAGCTCTCCGGCGGGGAGCAACAGCGCGTGGCCATTGCCCGAGCGGTGGTCAAGCAGCCTTCGGTGCTGTTGTGCGATGAGCCCACCGGCGCCCTGGACTGCGCCACTGGCAAGCGGGTGCTGCAGGCGCTGCTGGACATCCACACCCGGCTGCGAACGACCGTGGTGGTGATCACCCACAACGCAGTCATCGCCGAGTTGGCCGATCGTGTGGTGCGCCTGGCTGACGGGCGCGTGGTCAGCGATGAGCGTCCGGCACGGCGGTCCACGGTGGAAGCCATCGCATGGTGAGCCTGCTGCAGCGCAAGCTCGGGAGGGATCTCCTGCGCCTGTGGAGCCAGGTGCTGACGATCGCCCTGGTGGTGGGCTCGGCTGTGGGGGCGCTGCTGACCACACAGGCCTGCTGGGGCAGTCTGGAAGCGGCCCGGCAGAGCTTCTATTCCGAATCGCACATGGCTGACCTGTTCGCCGGCCTGCGCCGGGCCCCCCGCTCTGCCTTGGCTGATTTCGAAGCGGTGGAAGGGGTGGCTCAGGCTCAGGCCTCGATTGAGCGGCCGGCTCGGCTGCTGCTGCCGGGGGTGCGCGAGCCTGTGATGGGCCATGTGGTGGGCGTGCATGGCCTGCGGCCGATGCAGCTCAATCGGGTCGTGCTGCGCGCTGGCCAGCCATCGTCGGTGGCGCCCGGCGTCTGGCCTGGCCCGCCGCGCAGCGATGGATTGGTGCCCGTCTGGGTTTCCGAGGGATTTGCCCGCGCGCGGGGCCTGCGGCCTGGGGACCAGCTGCAGGCCCTGATGAATGGCCGCCTCAGGCGATTGGAAGTGACGGCCCTGGCCCTGGCGCCGGATGTGGTGTTTGCCGGGGCGTTGGGCATGCCTGATCCCGCAGGCTACGGTGTCCTGTGGATGGACGAGGACACGCTGGCTGCCGCCTGGGACCTCCAGGGGGCCTTCAATCGCCTGGCGCTGCGCCTTGCCCCCGGGGCGCGGGAGGATGCGGTGATTGCAGCGGTGCAGGCCCTGTTGCCCCGCTGGGGTGGGCGTGAGGTGCTGCCGCGGAAGTTTCAGGCCTCTGACCAGATGCTGCAGAACGAAATCCAGGAGCAGCGCCTGCTGGGCACGGTGCTGCCGGCCGTCTTCACCGCCGTGTCGGTCTTTCTGCTGCATGTGGTGATGACCAGGCTCGTGGCCACGCAGCGGGAATCCATCGCGGCGCTGAAGGCGTTGGGGTTTTCCAACCTCAGCCTGGGCATGCATCAGCTCGAGCTTGCCCTGGTGATCGCCGCCATCGGGTTTGCCGTGGGCGCCGCCCTGGGATGGCTGGCCGGGGTCTGGCTGATCGGCCTGTACTCGGAATTCTTCCGCTTCCCCGAACTGGTGCTCGAGATGCCCCGGTCGGCCTGGTTGTGGGCCGCGGCGTTGGCTGTCGCGGCTGCAGCCCTGGGCACGGCTCAGGCGCTTGCAAGCGTGCTCCGGCTTGCGCCGGCGCAGGCCATGCAGCCCAGCGCACCGGCGCGTTACCGACACGGGTGGATGGAGGCTGCGCTGGAGCGGGCGCTGTCGCTCTCGCTGGAACTGCGCATGATCCTGCGCCAGTTGCGGCGCCGGCCCTGGCGGTCGCTGTTCAGCGCGCTGGGCGTGGCCAGCGCCATGGCGCTGGTGGTGATGGGCCACTTCTTCAGGGATGCCATTGATCACATCGTGCAGCGCCAGTTCGACACGATCTGGCGCGGCGATGTGCAGGTGATCGCCTTTGAGCCGGTGTCCTCCGGCGCGATCGGCGAGCTCTTGCGGCTGCCGGGTGTGCAGGCCGTAGAGGGCTCGCGCACCGTGGCCGCCACGCTGGTCAACGGCCATGTCAGCCAGCGTGTGCAACTCAGGGGACTCGAGCCCGGCTCGCAGCAGCAACGCCTGGTCGACATCGACGGCCGGGTGGTGGATGTGACCGATGACGGCCTGGTGTTGACCGATCGATTGGCGCGCAAGCTCGGCCTGCGGGTGGGCGATGAGGTGCGGCTGCGGCTGGTGGAGGCGCCTCAGCCTCTGGCCCGGCTGTCCGTGACACACCTCATTGGGGAGTCGATGGGTCTGAACGCCACCACATCACGCGCCACGCTCAGCCGTTTGCTGCAGGAAGCCGATCGCTACAGCGGCTTTTCCCTGCTTGTGAGCCGGCCCGAGCTCGATGCTGCGCTGACGGCGATCACCGCACTGCCGCGGGTGGGTGGCGCCTTCAGCAAGTCGCACCTGCTGCACAACATGCAGTCCGTCACCGCGCGAAACATCCGGATCATGGGCGGCATCATGACGGGCTTCGCGCTGGTGGTGGCTTTGGGCGTTGTCTACAACGTCGCACGCATCGCGCTGGCTGAGCGTGCCTGGGAGTTGGCGAGCCTGCGGGTGCTCGGGCTCACGCGCGCGGAGGTCGCGCGCCTGATGGTGGGCGAGCAGTGGCTGCTTTTGCTGCTGGCCCTGCCCCTGGGCATGGCGATGGGCTGGCTGTTCGTGTGGGGCCTGTCGTTCGGGCTGCGCAGCGACCAGTTCCAGTTTCCAGTGGTGGTTTGGCCCAGAACCTACGCCCTGTCTGCCCTGAGTGTGGTGTTGGCATCCGTGGTCGCATCGGCGGTCGTGTGGGGCCGTGTCCAGCGCCTGGACATGGTGGCCGCGCTCAAGACGCGGGAATAGGACTGTGGCGATGTGGCCTTGGATGAACCGGATGCTGCAGTGGCGGCCACCCCGCTGGGCGGCGCGTCTGCGCTGGCCTGATCGCCGCGGGTGGACTCGACTGGCGTGGGCTGCTGCGGGCTTGGGTGTGGCGCTTGGGCTGGCCTGGGCTTTCAGCCCCCGGCCCGTCGAAGTGGAGACCGCAGCGGCGCAGCGCCGCGCCTTCGAGCAGACGATCGAGGATGACGGGAGGGCGCGCGCTCGCGAGCGCATCGTCATGTCGATGCCATGGGCCGGGGCGCTGGAGCGGGTGTCCTGGAAGGAGTCCCAGGCCGTGATGGCCGGCCAGCCCTTGTTCTGGGTGCGGCCGGTGCAGCCAGGCCTTCAGGACGCCCGCACCCGCGCCGAGTGGGAGGCTCGCGGCGCGGCTGCTCAGGCCGGCTGGCAGCGGGCGGCACGCCAGACCGAGGTCGCGCACCTGGCCTGGCAGCGGGCCGGGCTCGCCGCCGCTCGGGCAGTCCAGCTGGCTGAGGAGCAGTTCATCTCCGCAGCGCAGCTGGAAAGCGCGCTGCTGGATCTGCGCCGAGAAGAACGCAGCTTCTATGCCGCCCAGGCCGGCGAGCGAGCGGCGCTGCGCGAGATGGAGCTTGCGCGCGTGGTGTTGCGCTCCAACAGCGCAGCCCGCGACCCGCAGCGTTTCCCGGTGACATTCGCAGCCGATGTGCGGGTGCTCAAGGTGCTGCAGCCCAACGCCGCAGTGCTCGGCGCCGGGGCTGCTGTGTTGGAGGTGGCTGATGTGCGCAATCCGGAGGTGGTGGTGCCTTTGCTCAGCCAGGATGCCCTTCGGGTGCCTGTCGGTGCCTTGGCACGTCTCTCGCCCTGGGGAGTGGGGGAGGCCGGGGCTTCCGGCGCGCGGCCGTCGGTGATCGGGCGTGTGCGGGTGGTGGAGCCGGCGGCCTCGACCAAGGTGTCTGCGCTTGGTCTGGAGGAGCAGCGCATCGCCGTGGTGATCGACCCCCAAAGCGCCCTGCCGGAGGGCGATGGCTACGCGGTTCGGGTGCAACTGGTTCTCCAGCGCGAAGAGTCGGTGCTGCAGGTGCCGGTCAGTGCCGTGTTTCCACGCCCGGGAGACCCGCAGCGGCACGCCGTCTTCACGCTCAGTCAAGGCCGCGCGGTGGCCACCCCGGTCACCCTTCGGGGCCGCAGCGGCGGCTGGGCCTGGATCGACGGCGGCCTGCAGGAGGGCCAGGAGGTGGTCGTCTACCCGGCGGCCACGCTGCGCGACAAGACGCGGGTGCGCGTGGTCGACAGGCGTTGATCAGCGCACGCTGGTGAACCGAGCTTCGGGCCTGTCGTCGGAGCGGTGGACGGTGCTGACGCCAGGCTTCATCGCCCAGGGCCGCATCTGGTGGTGCAGCGGCAGCAGCAGGTGCTCGTCGCGGGTGCGCTTGAGCGCGTCGCGCATCATGGCCAGACGCTTGGCCGGATCCATCTCGGTCTTCATCGCATCGACCAGCTGGTCCACCTGCGCATCGCTGACGCGGGCGAAGTTGAAGTTGCCATCGGCTCCCGTGGTCCGGGTTCGCACGATCGACTGCAGCGTGTATTGCGCGTCGAAGGTGGCCACTCCCCAACCGAGCATGTAGGCCGAGGTGTCGAAGTTCTGGAAGCGCACGCTGTGCTGCGCGAAGGGCTCTGCCACCAGCCGCGCCTTCACGCCGATCTTGGCCCACATCGGCAGCAGCGCCTGGCAGATCTCCTCGTCATTGACATAACGGTTGTTCGAGCAGTTGAGCTGGAACTCAAAGCCGTTGGGGTAACCGGCTTCGGCCAACAGGCGCTTGCCCCGCTCCGCGTCCGGCCTGGAGACGGCATCGAGCTCGGCGCTCCAACCCTCAACGCCCGGGGGCACCATGATGGCCGCCGGAATCGAGAGCCCGCGCATGATGGACCGGCGGATGGCCTCGCGGTCTATCGCGATCGAAAGCGCCTCGCGAACTCGCCTGTCCTTGAATGGATTGCGACCCTTGACATCGCTGTGCTTGAGCTCACTGCTGTGCTGGTCCAGGGCGATGAAGATGGTGCGCACCTCGGGCCCATCCACCACCTTCAGCTTGGGGTCCTGGCGCAGCCGGGCCACATCCTGTGTGGGGAGGTCGGTCAGGAGGTCCACATCGCCGGCAATCAACGCAGCCACCCGGGTGGGGTCGCTCTTGATGGGCGTGTAGACCACTTCGGCCACATTTCCGGTGTGCTTGTCCCACCAGTTCGGGTTGATCTTCATCGTGACTCGCTGGTCAGGCACCCAGCCGGTGATCATGTAAGGGCCGGTTCCCATGACATTGCGCGAGGCGTAGTTCTCCTCCTTGGCCTTGTAGTTCTGCACATCAACGCTCTTGTGCTTCTCGGCCCAAGCCTTGCTGACGATGCGAAAGTCCACGATGTTGCGCAGCAGCAGCGGATTTGGCGCGGCCATGATGAAGTCGACGGTGTGGCTGTCGATCTTGCGGATCTCGCTGATGCCCGTGACATAGATGCCCATCGTCCCCTGGGGCTGGCGTATGCGGCCGAAGCTGAAGACCACGTCATCGGCCGTCATGGGAGTGCCGTCGTGGAAACGCACATTGCGACGCAGCTCGAAGCGCACTTGGGTTGGGCTCAGCGCCGTCCAGCGCGTGGCCAGCGCCGGCTCGATCTTGCGCTCGGCGTTGTAGCGCACCAGGCCCTCGTAGGCGTGCATCAGGATGGCGGAGGTGGTGCTGTGGTTTTGGGAGTGCGGATCCAGCGTGAGGATGTCGTTCTGGGCAGCCCAGCGCAGCGTGGCGCCTGTGGCGCCCGGCGTGGTTTGGGCGTTCGCCTTTGATGCGGTCAGGCTGGCCAAGCCCAACCAGAAGCAGGCCGCCCAAAGCCAGACGGCTCTGGCTTTGGGCGCGACGGGACCCAGGGCGCGGGCGGCGGGGGGCGTGTGGATTGGGTTCATGATTCCTGAGCTCGGTTGAAAGGGCCGCCTACCGCCTCAGTTGAGGCATTCGGCGCAGCGACAAGCACACTCTGACTATAGGCGCGGCGCGGGCAGGCCCGCATGCGGGGCAGCCCGATGCCCCCGCGCGGCCCGTTCCGCTCAGGCGGCGCCACCGATCAGGGGCAGGCGGCGGCGGCGTTGGCCGTCGAGCCGCGCCAGCGCGTTGGCCACGGCCGGCGCCACGGGGGGAGTCCCCAGCTCGCCTACCCCGCCCGGGGGCATCCGGCTGGGGATCAGGATGGTCTCGATGCGCGGCATGTCGGCCATGCGGATGACCGGACAGTCGCCCCACCCCTTGAGTGTCACCTGGCCCTGCTCGACGGGCACCTGGCCCCACAGCGCCGCGCTCAGCCCGTAGACGATGGCGCTCTCCAGCTGCGCGCGCACGGTGTCGGGGTGCACGAGCCAGCCTGCGTCGAGCGCGCACCAGATCTTGTGGATCACGGGCCGCCCATCGCGAAGGCTGACCTCAGCCACCTGCGCACAGATCGAGCCAAAGCACTCATGCAAGGCCAGGCCACGCGCACGGCCTGCGGCCAAAGGGCTTCCCCAGCCCGCTGCAGTGGCCGCGGCATCAAGCACCGCCCGATGACGCGGCCGCGCGCGCAGCAGCTCCCGCCTCAGCGCCAGGGGGTCCTGCCCCGTCTCGTGGGCGATTTCGTCGAGAAAACTCTCGATGAAGAATGCGTTGTAGGAGTGGCCAACGCTGCGCCAGTAGCCCACCGGCAACACAGACTCGCACAGCGTCTGCTCGACCCGCAGGTGATTGACCTCGTAGGGCAGGTCGTAGGCGCCCTCGATCTGCAGCTTGTCCGGCAGGGCGGGCAAAGGATCGGTCAGCGCAGGGGGAAACAGTCGCCTGAAGCTGGAATCCGACACCGAGGGCGCCACGACCCGCGCCTGCAGCGCCACAAGGCGCAGGGGCTTTCCCGGCGCATCGCGCTGCAGCCCGGCCTGCAGCCTTGCCATTGCGGCGGGCCGGTACACATCGTGCTGCAGGTCCTGCTCTCGCGTCCACATCAGGTGGACTGGAGTCCCCGGCATCTTGAGCGCCAAGTGGGTGGCCTGTTCCACGACATCGGTTTCCAGGCGGCGGCCGAAGCCACCGCCGAGCAACGGAATCGTCAGGCTCACCTGATCGATCGAAATGCCGGCGATCCGGCTGGCACGCCAGCGCGCCAGGATGGGCGACTGCGTGCCCGTCCACAACTCGAGTCGCTGGCCATCGAAGCATGCGGTCGCGTTGAGCGGCTCCATGGGCGCATGAGCGAGGTAGGGCACTTCACACTCGGCTTGCAGCCGCTGGTGCGAGGCCTTCAGGGCGGCGGGCGCATCACCCAGGTCGCGGAACGCCATGTCGGGCGCATCGTCCAGCGCGCGCTGCATGGCTTCGCGCATGGACTGCGAGTCCAATGTCCCGCCCAGTCCTGCGTCCCACTGGATGTCCAGCGCCTGGGCAGCCTTCAGTGCTTGCCAGGTCCCGTCGGCCACCACCGCCACGGCCGGCACGGGCCAATCGCCAAACTCGAACACCGCGCGCACACCCGGCAATGCAAGAGCCGCCGATGTATCGATGCGCTTG
>CAYYYC010000008.1:0-12167 GCA_964475695.1 uncultured Rubrivivax sp. | reverse complement strand
CCCGGCAGGGCCAGGGCGGCGCGGGCATCCACCCGCACCAGTCGGCCGCCGATGAAGGGGCAGGTTCGCAGAACGGCGCGCTTGAGGCCCGGGAGCTGCAGGTCTGAGCCGAAGGCGGCCTTCCCCGAAGCCTTCGCTGCGGCATCAAGGCGCGGGGGGGAGGTGCCGATCAGTTTCCATTGCGATGGTTCCTTGAGCGCCAGATTCCCCGGGGGCTCCACCGGCTCGCGCGCCCAAAGCCTGGCCAATTCGCCATAGCCCATGCGCCGCTGGCTGGGTTGGTGAACCACCGCACCCGAAGCGCACAGACATTGGTCGGCGCCCACGCCCCAGTGTCGGGCAGCGCACTCGCGCAACACCTCGCGGGCCGAGGCCCCAGCCCAACGCATGGGCTCCCACGCGGCACGCACGCTGGTGGAGCCTCCGGTCACATTGAGTGACAAGGCCACCGCGGCCTGAGCCAGTCCCCATCGGGCTGTCCTGGCCAGCCAGCCCTGGTCGTCAGGCTGCAAGGGCAACACCGCGTGCAGCATCACGGTGTTGGCGAAGACGCGCCCGGGTGGGGCCTGCTCCACCGCCACCTGCGCCCAATCCACCTCCAGTTCTTCAGCCACCAGCATGGCCAGGGCCGTGTGCACCCCCTGCCCCATCTCCGCGCGCGGCAGCGCCACGGTCACGGTGCCATCGTCGGCGATGCGCAGCCAGGCATTCAGGGAAACGGCCGACCCGCCGCCCGTGTCCAAGCGCGCGGTGTCATTCAACGGGGGGTGTTGGCCTCGGCCACGGGGATCGGCGGGGCTGCAGCCCACGAGCAACCCGCCCCCGGACAGCGCGGCCATCAGCAGGAAATTCCGTCGGCCCAGGCCCGAATCGCCCTGAGGGCCGTTTGCTTGGGGCGGGTGCTGCCGGGTCGAGTTCATCAAGCCGGAGCTTAAGCCCGATGCCGCCACCCCAGCCAGATCAGGGTCAGGTCGCCGCAATCGCGCGAAAAGCCGGCCCGCAGGCGTGGGCCAAGACACGGCCATGGTCCTGGCCACGGACGGCGGGTATAAGCTGAGCGTGATGGATGACAGAGACGCAGCGGCGGGACACGGCTCGATTCGGGCCCTGGGTCGCGTGGGCTTCATCGGAGCGGGCCGGGTGGCCGGCGCTCTCGCGTTGGCCTTCGCCCGGGCCGGGCTGGATGTGCGCGCGGTGCACAGCCGCAGTGCGGCTTCAGCCCAAGCCCTGGCCGGATTGTTGCGGCAGCGCATGGGGGCAGCTGTGGCCGTGGCTGAGGACGGCTCGGCCCTTCTGGACCAGTGCGACACCGTCCTGATCACAGTCAATGATGACCAGATTGAGCCTGTGGCCAGCGCTTTGCCCTGGCGAGCCGACCAAAACGCGATTCATTGCAGTGGCGCCACGGAACTCACGGCGTTGTCGGCCGCTTCGAGTGCCGGCGCCGTGGTCGCCGGCTTTCACCCGCTGATGACATTCGGCGATCCCGATGTGGCCCTGGTCAGCCTGCCTGGCTGCGCCGTGGCGGTGGAATGCGCGGACTTGCCGCTGCGCCAGGCCCTGTGGGACCTGGCCTTGGCATTGGGCGCTCAGCCGATGGAGCTTCCCGAGGGCAGTCGTGCCCTCTACCACGCCAGCGCCCACTGCGCCGGTGCGTTGGTGGCCACGCTGGTCGATCAGGCCGTTCAGCACTGGGCGCGGTTTGGCGTGTCTGAGGCTCGGGCCACCGCGGCGCTGTTGCCCCTGCTGCGCAGCACCGTGGAGTCCATGGCCTCCCGCGGGTTGGCCGGAGGGCTGGCCGGAGTGGTCGCGCGCGCCGATGTCTCCACGCTGGCCCGCCACCTGCGGGCCTTGGGGCAGGTGGGTCGGGAGGAGGAGCGGCTGTACGCGGAATTGACCCGGCGCAGCATTGGGCTGGCGTTGCGCAGCGGGCGCATCAGCGCGCAGGCGGCTGAGTCGATGGAGGACGTTCTGAGAAAGAGCCTCCGCCCAGGGCCTTGAAGAGCATGGCCTGGTTGGCCATGGCCTGAGCCTGGGTCTGGATGAGCGAGATCTGCGCCGAATAGAGCGAACGTTGGGCATCCAGAACCTCGAGGTAGCCTGAGGCGCCGAACCGCCAGCGTGCCTGCGCCAAGCGCGCACGCTCGGCTTCGGCCTGAACCTGAGCCTGCAGCGCCGCCATCTGCTCCCTGAGCGTTTCCCGGGCCGCCAAGGCATCGCTGACTTCCTTGAACGCCACCTGCACGGACTTCTCGTATTGGGCCAGCGCCGCACTCTGCGCAGCGCTGGCCTGGGCCACGCCCGCCTTGAGGCGGCCGGCATCGAAGATTGGCGCCAGCAGCTGCGGCGCCACACCAAAGACCCATTGGCCGCCGGAGAAGAGTGACGACAGCTCTCGGCTCGCGCGGCCCAGCGAGGCGGTCAGGCTGATGCGGGGGAAGAGGGCCAGGCGGGCCGCGTCCACGTTGGCTGCCGCCGCGCGCAACTGCGCCTCGGCCGCGGCAATGTCGGCCCGTTGAGCCACCACCTCGGACGGAAGCCCTGCGCGCAGCTCGGGCAGATCCTCGGCGCCGTCACCCCCCAGTGCCAGGGTTGGGGCGGGCGGGAGATCATCAGGCAGGGGGCGCCCCACCAGCAGCACCAGGCTGCTGTGGTCGATCTCGCGCTGGCGCCTGATCTGCGCCAGCGCGGCTTGGGCCGACTGCAGCAGCGCCTTCGCCTGGGCCAGCTCCAGGGCTGTGGCAGCGCCTGCTGCCAAGCGGGCCTGAACCAGGCTCAGGCCCTCCTGCCGGTTGGCCACCGTCTGGCGGGTGACTTCGAGCAGCGCATCGTCGGCCCGCAAGCTGCCGTAGGCAGCGGCCACCGCGGCCACCAGGCTGGCCCTTGCCGCCTGATGAAGGTATTCGCTGGCACGCCACTGCTGGCCTGCGGCGCTGATCTGCTGGCGGATACGGCCGGAAAGGTCGACCTCGTAGGCCGCTGTGGCAAGCCCGCCCGTGACCGTGGTGCTGGTGCTGCCGTTGTTGGTGGGCACCCGTGCGCCTGCGAGCGCCAGATTGACCGTGGGCCAGAGGTCAGCCTCGCGGGCCTGGGCCTGGGCGCGGGCCTGCTCGATGTTTGCGGCCGCCACTCGAAGGTCCCTGTTGTGCTCCAGCGCCAAGCCGATCAGCGCAAGCAGCCTGGGGTCGCTGAAGTACTCGTTCCAGGCCAGCTTGGCCACAGTGGCCGAGCCCACAGCAGCCGTGGGCCCGAAGTCGGGTGCGACCAGGGGCAAAGCGCTGCCTTGCGGCGAAGAAAGCGATGGCGGGCTGCCGCAGCCGGCCAGCACAGCCAAGGAGAAAGCCGCAAGGCCGAGGGTGGGGGCGGCAAAGCGGGGACTGCTCTTCATGACCAGTCCTCAACCTTGGGCTTGTCGGGATCCTCGTGGGCGTAAAGCTGCCGTTGGCGTTCGCTTCCCCTGAACAGACGGCGCACCACGACAAAGAACACAGGCACCATGAAGACGGCCAGTGCCGTGGCGGAGATCATGCCGCCGAGCACGCCCGTGCCGATGGAGCGCTGCCCGGCCGAGCCCGCGCCTGAGGCCAGCACCAGCGGCATGACCCCAAGGATGAAGGCCATCGAGGTCATCAGGATGGGACGCAGCCGCAGGTGAGCGGCCTCAAGCACCGCCTCGATCAGATCCTTGCCCTGCGCATGAAGGTCCTTGGCGAACTCGATGATCAGCACCGCATTCTTGGCCGACAGACCGATGATGGTGATCATGCCCACCTTGAAGAACACGTCGTTTTCCAGCCCTCGGGCCAGCGTGGCGCCCACCACCCCGAAGACGCCCAGGGGCACCACGAGGATCACGGCCAACGGGATCGACCAGCTTTCGTAGAGAGCGGCCAGGCAGAGAAAGACGGCCAACAGCGAGAAGAAGAACAGCAGGTATGCCGTGGCCCCGCTGAGCTTTTCTTCGCGGGCCAGCCCAGTCCATTCGTAGCCGATGCCATTGGGCAGCCGAGCTGCGATCCGCTCCATCTCGGCGATGGCCTCGCCCGAGCTCACGCCCTTGGCCGGCTCTCCGGCAATGCGCATGGCGGGATAGCCGTTGTAGCGAACCGCCTGCATCGCACCACTGACCCAGCGGGTGGAGGCAAACGCACCCAAAGGCACGGATTGCCCCTGCGCGTTGAGCACCGTGAGCTGCAGCAGGTCCTGCGGGTCCATGCGCGCGGGGGCATCGGCCTGCACGATCACGCGCTGCACCCGGCCCTGGTTGAGGAAGTCGTTCACATAGGCCGAGCCCAGCGCGGTGGCCAACACATTGTTGACCGCCCCGAACCCCACGCCCAGAGCCGCGGCTCGGTCGCGGTCCACCTGCAGCTCCACTTGTGCGGCGTCTTCGAGGCCGTCGGGCCGGACGGCTGTCAGCAGCGGGCTCTTCTGCGCCTGCGCCAGAAGCTCGCCGCGCGCCTGCAGCAGCACCTCGCGCCCCACACCGGCCCGATCCTGCAGCCGAAAGGCAAAACCGTTGGCTCGCCCGAGCTCGCGAATGGCGGGTGGGCTGACCACGAAAATGAACGCATCGCGGATGCCCGAAAGCATGCCCTGAGCGCGCTTGACCAGGGCCTGCGCAGACTGCTCCGGGTCCGGCCGCTCGTCCCAGTCCTTGAGCGCCACGAAGTTCAGGGCAGAGTTCTGGCCCGAGCCCGAGAAGTTGAAGCCCATGACGCTGGTCATCGCCTCGACCTCGGGCTGCTTGAGCATCACCCCTTCGATCTGTTTCATTACTTCCAGCGTGCGCTGCTGGGTGGCTCCGGGCGGCAGCAGGACATTGATCAGCACATTGCCCTGATCCTCGTTGGGTACAAAGGAGGTGGGCAGGCGCGAATACATGACTGCGGCCGCGCCGATGACGGCTGCGTAGATGGCCAGATAGCGGCCCGACTTGCGGACCATTCCACCCACGATGCCTTCGTAGCCTTTGGCGGCGCGGGAGTAGCCGCGATTGAACCAACCGAAGAACCCGCCTCGGGACTCGTGGTGGCCGGGCGGCATCGGCTTGAGCAGGGTGGCGCAAAGCGCCGGCGAAAACGACAGCGCCAGGAAGGCCGACAAAAGGATGGCCGTGACCATCACGGCCGCGAACTGCCGGTAGATGTTGCCGATGGCGCCGCTGAAGAAGGCCAGCGGGATGAAAACCGACACCAGCACCACCGTCACGCCGACGATGGCCCCGGAAATCTGGGACAGAGCCTTGCGAGTGGCGGCCCGCGGGCTCAGGCCTTCCTCGCGCATGATGCGCTCGACATTCTCCACAACGACGATTGCGTCGTCGACGACGATGCCGATGACCAGCACCATTCCGAACATGGTCAGCACATTGATCGAAAAGCCCATGGCCAGGAGGGCTGCGAAGGTGCCCAGCAGGGCCACCGGGACAACCAGGGTTGGGATCAGCGTGTAGCGGATGTTCTGAAGGAACAGGAACATCACCAGGAACACCAGCACCACCGCCTCGAGCAGGGTCTTGGCCACCTGGTTGATCGATATGCGAACGAAGGTCGAGCCGTCGAAGGGGATCGTGGCCTTGACGCCGGGGGGGAAGAACTTCTCGATTTCAGCGATCTTTACGCGAATCAGGTCGGCTGTCTCCAAGGCATTCGCGCCCGAGGCCAGCTGCACCGACATGCCCGCCGAGGGCTGACCGTTGAGCCGGGTGCGCAGTCCGTAGCCCTGGGCGCCCAGCTCGATGCGCGCCCCATCGCGCAACCGCACCGTGGAGCCATCGGGGTTGGCCCTGAGCCCGATGCGGCCGCACTCCTCCACGGTGCTGAGCCGACCTTGGACGATGACGGTGGCGGTGACCGTCTGTTGCGCCACAGCCGGTTGCTCGCCCAAGGTGCCTGAGGTGACCTGGATGTTCTGCTGCGCGATGGCGGCGTTGACCTCGGCGGCTGACAGCCTCAGCGTCTGCAGGCGCACAGGGTCCAGCCAGATGCGCATTGCGCGCTCGGTGCCGAACAGGTTCGCCTGACCCACCCCTGGCACCCGCTGGATCTCCGGCAGCACGGAGCGGGCGGCGAAGTCGCCCAGGCCCACGGGATCGAATGCGGGATTGGTGGATGACAGCACCACGAACAGCAGGAAGTTCGGGTTGGCCTTGTCGACCCGAATGCCCTGTTGGGTGACCGCCGCCGGCAGCCGTGGAGTGGCGCGCGCCAGACGGTTTTGCACATCGACCTGCGCCAGGTCGGGATTGGTGCCCGGGGTGAAGCTCAGCGTGATGGAGCCACTGCCGTTGGCTTGGGCCACCGACTCCATGTAGGCGAGCCCAGGCGAGCCGTTCATCTCCTGCTCGATCAGCGAGATCACCGTGTTCTCGAGCGTCTGTGCTGAGGCGCCCGGGTAGGTGACATTGACCGAGATCGAGGGCGGGGCCACCGGAGGGTATTGGGCGATCGGCAGCTGGGTGAGCGCCACGCTGCCGCCCACCAGAATGAACAGCGCGATCACCCACGCGAAGACCGGCCGATTGATGAAGAACTGGGCCATTGGATCGACCTACCTGGCGGCCGCAGCAGGCGCGGCGTCGGCTCGATTCGCAGGGCCCCAGGGCACGGCCTTCACCGGGCCCTTGCCGCGGAGCTTCTGGAATCCATCGACCATGACCTGCTCCCCATCCTTCAGGCCCTCAAGAATCACCCAGCGGCCATCACGCGCCGGCCCGACTTTCACGGGCCTTTGTTCGACCATCCCGTCGTCGCCCACCACTCTGACCGAATCTCCCTGGGGGCTTCGGGCCACCGCCTGCTGGGGAACCAACATGGCGCCAGGGGCCAGGGCCTGCTCGAGCTGCACACGCACGAAAAGTCCGGGCAGCAAGGTCTTCTTGGGGTTGGGGACGATCGCGCGCAGGGTGACCTGCCCTGTGCCTGGGTCTACGGTGAGGTCAGAGAACAGCAGTCGGCCTTTGTGACCGTGGGTGCTGTTGTCCTCCAGAACCAGGCTCACCTCGGCGGCATCCTTGCCGGCGCGCTTGAGGCGGCCGCTTTCGATGTCTGCCCGCAGCCTGAGCACTTCGGCCGCCGGCTGGGTGAAGTTCACATACATGGGGTCGATCTGTTGGATCACGGCCAAGGCGGTCGCTTCGCCCTGGCCCACGAGAGCGCCTTCGGTGACCAGCGAGCGGCCGATCCGCCCGCCGATCGGCGCCGTGACCGAGGCGTGGTCCAGGTTGAGTTGTGCCATCTGCACCGCCGCGCGCGCCGCTGCAACCTCGGCGTCCGCCTGCCGTCGCGCCGCTTGGGCATTGATGGCCTCCTGCTCGCTGATCGCCTTGGCTTCCAGCAGTGGCTTGGCGCGCTCGGCCTGCGCCTGCGCCTGCCACTGCGCGGCCTCGGCCCGCGCCAGCTGGGCCTGTGCGGTGGCCAGCGCTGCACGGTAGGGTGCGGGGTCGATCGAAAACAGCAGCTGCCCGGCCTGGACCTCGGAGCCTTCCTGGAAGCGTCGAGCCTGCAGGATGCCGACCGCGCGAGCCCGGACCTGGGCAATCCGTGAGGGCTCGGTGCGGCCTGGCAGCTCTGAGAGCAGCCCAAGGTCGGCGGGACTGACCCTGACCACGCCCACCGAAGGCATCGGTGTCGGGCCAGTCGCAGCGCTGTTTGATGCAGTGCCGGCCGTTGGCGCAGGGCCGGAACCCGGCCTCGAGTCCGCAGAGCCGCCACCGCAACCTGTTGCCGCCAGGAGGCTGACCAAGACGATCGCGGCGGGTCGCCATGGTCTGAGGCCGACCGGCGCGCCATGGGTGGAATTCAAGGTGTCCATTGGAGCACTGTAACGACTCGGCGACAGGCGCGTCCGGTTCGGGGTAAACTCGCGATTCTTCATCCCCTCTGACCTTTCGGCCACCCCCAGCGATTGGGGTCCTCGGCCGACACTCCCTGGTGCAGGTCGGCGGCGATGCCGTCGCTTTGGACCCACCGGCACCGTTGCGGGCTGTAGCCCCCTCGGACCCCAACTCCTGTTCTGCGACTTCACTCCCGGCTGGACTCCGTCACACGGGGCCATCCGGGCAACCCCATGCCCAGCGCAGGCAAGCCGGGCCGCGGGTGCTTTGACTGATTGGATTGAAATGTCTTTTGAAACACTGGGCCTGGCGCCCGAGTTGACCCGCGCCCTGGCCGACGCAGGCTACGAGCAGGCCACCGAGGTTCAGCAGCAGGCGATCCCGCTGGCGCTCGGGGGCCATGACCTCAAGGTCAGCAGCCAGACCGGCAGCGGCAAGACCGCATCCTTTGCGATGCCTGCGCTGCAGCGCATCATTCAGGCGCGAGGCGATGCCAGCAAGCGTCGGGAAAAAGGCCTGGCTCATGGGCCTCGCGTGCTGGTGCTCACGCCCACGCGCGAGTTGGCGCTGCAGGTCAGCAAGGCTTTCACGACCTACGGGCGACACCTGCAGGGCCTGCGCGTGGCCACCGTGGTCGGCGGCGTGCCTTACGGCGCACAGCTCAAGGCCTTGCGCGGCCCGCTCGATGTGCTGATCGCCACCCCCGGCCGCCTCATCGATCACATGGGCAGCGGCAAGGCGGTGCTGTCCGGCCTGGAGATGCTGGTGCTCGACGAGGCCGATCGGATGCTCGACATGGGATTCATCGACGACATCCGCCACATCGCCGCGCAGACTCCCGCTGCGCGCCAGACGCTGATGTTCAGTGCCACCTTTGCCGGCCACGTGGGGCGCCTGGCCGGTGAACTGCTCAATCCCGGCGCCCAGATGGTGGCCGTGGCACGGCACACCGACACCCACGCCAGCATCGAGCAGCGGCTGCACTGGGCCGACAACCGTCAGCACAAGGACGCGCTGCTGGACCACCTTCTGGCGGACCGTGACCTGGATCAGGCGGTGGTGTTCACAAGCACTCAACAGGATGCGGACTGGCTGGCCGACCGGCTGGCCGAGTTCGGCCACCGCGTGGCATCGCTGCACGGAGGGATGCCCCAGGGCCGGCGCAACCGCGTGCTGCAGGGCCTGCGCACCCGCCAGTTGCGGGTGTTGGTGGCCACCGACGTTGCCGCCCGCGGCATCGATGTGCCCTCCATCAGTCATGTGATCAACTACGGCATGCCGATGAAGGCCGAGGACTATGTGCACCGCATCGGTCGCACCGGCCGCGCCGGGCGCAACGGGCTGGCTGTCACGCTGGCCGAGCGGCGCGACCTTTTCATGGTCAAGCGCATCCAGCAGTTCACCACGCAGTCGATCCCGGTGGCGCAGGTCACTGGCCTGGAGCCGCGCCAGCCGGAGCCCAGGATCTTCATGGGCAAGCCTGCACCGGGGGGCAATGACTCCCGTGGCGGGCCGCCTCAAGGGCGACCGGGAGCGCGCTTCAGCGCTCGCGGCCGCCCCGGGCCGGCTCGCGACAGCCGCTGGGCCCGCTGACTGTCGTGGCGGCAAGCGCCGCCATCCTTCGGGGATGGATTTATTTCAAGAAATGAAATAAATTGGCGGCTCGTCGACTCTGCCCGCCGCCAATGACCCTTGCCGCCTCCAACCCTGCGCAACCAGCCCCGCAAGGGCAGTCGGCCCAGCGGTCTGCCGAGCACACGCCCGTGGAGCAGCCGGTGTCTGGCCTGCTGTCAGACCTGGGCCTTTTGCGGCTGACCCGAATCGGCCCGGTGCTGCACTTGCGCCTGAACCGGCCGGCCAAGCGCAACGCGCTGTCCGACCCCTTCATCCAGCAGCTCCACACCGTCTTCGTCAACATGCCCGAGGGCGTCCGGGCGGTGGTCATCAGTGGCGAGGGCCAGCACTTCTGCGCCGGGCTGGACCTGTCGGAGGTGGTGGCCCGAGACATCGACAGTGCGGTGCGGCACTCACGCATGTGGCATGCCGCGTTCGATGCGATCCAATTCGGCCCGGTTCCTGTGGTGGCCGTGCTCCACGGCGCGGTGGTGGGCGGTGGCCTCGAGCTGGCCTCGGCCTGCCACATCCGCGTGGCCGAGGACTCGGCCTATTTCGGACTCCCCGAAGGGCAGCGTGGCATCTTCGTGGGCGGAGGCGGGTCGGCTCGCATTCCCCGCCTCATGGGCGTGGCCCGCATGACAGACCTGATGCTCACCGGCCGCGTCTACGACGCGCAGGAAGGCCTGCAGGCCGGCTTGGTGCAATATGTGGTTGAGCCGGGCCAGGGGCTGGAGCGCGGCTTGGCTCTGGCCCAAAGGATCGCCACCAATGCACAAATGAGCAACTACGCGGTGATGCAGGCCCTTCCGCGGATTGCGGATCAGGCGCAGGGGCTGGGCCTGTTCACCGAGTCCCTGATGGCGGCCATCGCCGAGAGCACCCCTCAGGCGCAGGAGCGTTTGCGAGCGTTCCTCGACGGCCGGGCGGGCAAGGTGGTGAAGACATGAGCGGGCCGGACGCACAGCCGCGCACCCAGATCCATCGGGTTCGAGTGGAATTCGGCGATTGCGATCCCGCCGGTATCGTGTTCTTCCCCAATTTCAACCGCTGGATGGATCAGAGCTCGCTGAACTTCTTCGTGGCCTGCGGCATCCCGCCTTGGCGCGAGTTGGTCAAGACGCGGGGCATCATCGGCACGCCCCTGCTCGAAATCCACACCCGCTTCGTGAAGTCCGCCACCTATGGGGAGGACCTGGAGGTCCACACCTGCGTGGAGGAGTGGAACCGCAAGACCTTCCGCCAGCGCCATGTCATCCGACGAGGGCAGGAACTGATCTGTGAGGGCACGGAACTCCGAGTCTTCGTCGTTCGCGACCGCGACGACCCGGAGCGGCTGCGCAGCATCGAGGTGCCTGAAGACATCCGGCAGGCTTGCCGCTGAGGCGGGCCGGCCCTGATCAAATACAGACCGATCCCAGCCCTCAAGGAGAGTCGATCACCATGGACCTGACCATCGCCAGCATCCTGGCGCTTGATGGCGTGACCAACGGGTCGGTCTATGCGCTCCTGGCGCTGGCCACTGTGCTGGTTTTCGCCGTCACGCGCGTGATCTTCGTGCCGCAGGGAGAGTTTGTCGCCTTCGGGGCGCTCACATTGGCCATGTTCCAGATGGGGCAGGTGCCCGGAACGGTCTGGTTCCTTCTGGGGCTGACCGCTCTGGCTTCGGTGTCCGTGGCGGTGCAGGGCCTGCGGAGCCGGATGGGGGCTGGACGCCTGGCCCGCCAGATCCTCGAGGTGGCGGCCTATCCGGTCTTCATCAGCGCCGTGGCCTGGTGGGCCGCGCCGCAGAAGTTTCCCCTGTTGGTGCAGGCGGCCCTGACCCTGGCGTTGGTCACGCCCTTTGGGGGCCTGATCTACCGACTGGCCTACGAGGCCCTGGCCGATGCCACGGTGCTTGTGCTGCTGATCGTCTCGGTTGGCGTGCACTTTGCCCTGGTGGGCCTCGGGCTGTTCTTCTTCGGTGCCGAGGGATTTCGCAATCCCAGCTTCTGGGACGAACGCTTTTCGATGGGCGCCCTGACCCTGTCGGGGCAGACGGTCATCATCGCGGTGATCTCGCTGGTGCTCATCGTGGCGCTGTGGTTTCTCTTTGAACACACTCTGCTGGGCAAGTCCCTGCGTGCCACGGCCGTCAACCGAACAGGGGCTCGCCTGATGGGCATCTCCAGCACGGGGGCGGGCCGCACGGCCTTCACCATGGCGGCGTTCATCGGTGCGCTTTCGGGCCTGCTGATCAGCCCCACCACCACGGTCTTCTACGACACCGGGTTTCTCATGGGTCTCAAGGGCTTTGTGGCTGCGGTGTTCGCGGGGCTGTCGAGCTATCCGCTGGCTCTCGTGGGGGCCCTCTTCGTGGGGCTGATCGAGAGTTTCGGATCCTTCTGGGCCAGTGCGTTCAAGGAAGTCATCGTCTTTGCGGCCATCCTTCCGGTGCTGCTGTGGCGGTCCATCGCCGACCCGCACGGGGAGGAGCACTGAGATGAACGCGGTGCGCCGTTGGGCTTTCCCCGCCTTTGCTCTGGTGATGCTGCTGCTGCCAGCCGCTCCGGTGCCGGACTTCTGGATCACCCAAAGCAACATGATCGGCCTGTATTCGATCGTGGCTCTGGGTCTGGTGCTGCTGACGGGGGTTGCAGGGCTGACCTCCTTTGGCCAGGCTGCTTTCGTCGGCGTGGGGGCCTACGCGGCCGGCTATCTGGTGGTCACGGCGGGG
>CAYYYC010000007.1:6251-22627 GCA_964475695.1 uncultured Rubrivivax sp. | reverse complement strand
AGCGCATCGCCATCGCGCGTTGCCTGACGCTCAAGCCAGAGGTGCTGGTGCTGGATGAGGCTGTCTCGGCGCTGGATGTCAGCGTGCAGGCCCAAGTCCTCAACCTTCTCAAGGACCTGCAGGACGAGTTCGGCCTGAGCTATGTTTTCATCAGCCACGATCTGGCCGTGGTGCGCTTCATCTCGGATGAGGTTCTGGTGATGAAGGACGGCGTGGTGGTTGAGCAGGCCAACGTCGAGGAAATCCTGACCCACCCCAAAGAGGACTACACCCGGCGCCTGTTGGGAGCGATCCCTCGGGGCTACCAGGCCGCCTGACCCATGGGGTCCGGCGGCGTTTCCTGTCGATCGCCCTGGGCGGAAGGCCGGGTTCATCGATGACGCTGGCCAATTGGCTCGCATTCTTCGCCGCGTGTTGGGCCATCAGCATCTCCCCGGGGGCCGGTGCGCTGGCCGCCATGACCTCCGGGCTGAATCATGGGACCAGGCGCGGGCTCATCATCGTGCCGGGCCTGATCCTGGGCATCTGGACCCAGCTGCTGACTGTCGGCGCGGGCTTGGGCGCCCTGGTGGCCGCGTCCGCCACCGCCTTCGAGGCGGTGCGTTGGGGCGGCGTGGCCTATCTTGTCTACCTGGGCATTCAGCAATGGCGCTCGCCGCCGCGCGACTGGTCAGCGCCCTCGGAAGCCCGCCACGCCAGCACCCAGGCGCTGATCACCCGGGGCTGGGCGGTCAACGCAGTCAACCCCAAGGGCACGGTTTTCTTCCTGGCCATGGTGCCGCAGTTCCTGGACTTGCAGCAGCCCCTGTTGCCCCAATACCTCGTCATCGGCCTGACCCTGAGCTTGACGGATCTGGTGGTGATGACCGGCTACACCGCCCTGGCCGCCCGGGTGCTTCGCGCGCTGAAGTCACCGGGGCAGCAGCGCCTGCTGAACCAGCTCTTCGGGGGGCTCTTTGTGGTCGCCGGCCTGCTGCTAGCGATATTCCAGCGGTAGAGTCGCCGCAGGCCGTTTCGCAAACCGTCCTGAACTCGCCATGATCCACCACACCACGCCCATCCTGCGCAGTTTCGATGAGGCCCAGGCCCGTGCGTTCTATGTGGATTTCCTGGGCTTTCGCGTGTTGTTCCAACACCGCTTTCATGAAGGAGCGCCGCTGTACCTGGGCCTCAGGCGCGACCAGTGCGAGCTGCACCTTTCTGAACACCATGGCGACGCCTGCCCGGGCAGCTCAATGCGAATTGCGGTGAGCGATGTCGATGGGCTGTGTGCCGAACTGCGCGCCAAGGCCTGCGCCACGGCAAGGCCCGAGGTGCAGGAAATGCCCTGGGGAACGCGTGACTTCACCGTGACCGACCCCTTCGGCAATCGGCTGACCTTCACCAGCGCGATCAGCCTCTGAGGCTGCGCGCGCCGGCGCAACCGGTGTTTCAGCTGGGCTTGGCAAGGCCCAGCTTTTCCACAAGCGCCTTTTCGCGCCGGAAGGTGTCCTCCGCAAAGCGCAGGTATTGCTGCGGCGTCATGTGCATCAGCGCCTGGTCGTAGCGGGCCAGGGCTTCGACATGCGAAGGCTGCTCCATGGCCTGCTTGAACACATCGTGGATGCGCTGGACCACCGCTGCATCCAGGCCTCTGGGACCGGCAATTCCGTAGGGCGAGGCCTGCACCAGCGGAATGCCGAGCTCGGTCAGAGTGGGCACATCCGGAAACTTGGGCAGTCGCTGCGCGCCCCAGGTGTTGAGCACCCGCAACCGGCCGCTGGCCACATGGGGGGCAAAGCCTGTGGAGTCGGCGGCGGCCATGATCTGGCCGCCCAGAATGGCCTGCATCATGTCGGCGCTGCCCTTGAAGGGAATGTGGTTGAGCGCCAGGCCCAAACGCTGAGCGATGTCCTCCATGGTCAGGTGGGGGCTGGTGAGCACCCCGGTGGAACCGTAGGACAGCTTGCCCGGATTGGCCTTGGCATAGGCGACAAAGTCGGCCCAGCTCCTGATGGACGACTCCGACGGCACCACCAGGCCGAAGGCATACCCCGTCACGCCGATGATGTAGCTCAGGTCTTTGAGCGGGTCCCAGCTCATCTTCTGGGTGTAGGGCATCCGGAAGACGCCCAGCGGCACCTGCGCCAGGGTGTGCCCATCGGGCCTGGCCTGCTGCAGCTGCTGCGCCGGCAGCGTGCCCCCGGCGCCAGGCCTGTTTTCCACCAGCACCGGCTGAGGAAGCAGCCTGCTGGCGTTTTCCGCCAGCACCCGCATCGTGATGTCGGTGGGGCCGCCGGGGGGAAAGGCAATCATCAACTTGACCGGCTGGGTGGGCCAACCGGACTGGGCGCCGGCGGCGACTGTCCACGGGGCTGTCAGGGCCGCAGCGGCGGCCTTCACAAGAGCTCTGCGTTGCATCATGTCCTCCTTATCCACGAACTGCGGGTGCGCCCCTTCGTCTTGGCACTGCGGTTGCCGCAGTCCCGGTGAAAACCCCGTGAGGATCGTCCCCGGGTGCAAGGACCGCAACCCGGGCTTGCCCTGCCCGATCGGGCACACTCGGGATGAGCACAGCCCAGGAGCCAGCCCATGCGCACACCCCTTTCCCGCCGCCGCATCGTGATCGCTGCAGCCAGCCTGCCGTTGGTCGGCCTTGCCGGTCACAGGACCGCCTCGGCCCAGGCCGCGTGGCCGAGCAAGCCCGTGCGCATCGTGGTGCCGTTCCCGGCAGCGGGCACCACCGACATCCTGGCCCGCGCCCTGGCCCCCGAGTTGCAAAGGGTCTTCGGCCAGCCCTTCGTGATCGAGAACAAGCCGGGCGCCGGTGGTGGCGTGGGCGCAGCCGAAATCGCCAAGTCGCCCAACGACGGCCACCACCTGCTCATGGGCACCGTGGGCACACACGGCATCAACGCCTCCCTCTATCCGAAGCTGCCCTACGACCCCATCAAGGACTTCGTGCCGGTGACACTGGTGGCGGGCGTGCCCAATGTGCTGGTGATGAACCCCGCCAATGCGCAGCGGTACGGGGTGAATTCGGTGGCCGACCTGATCCGGCACGCCAAGGCCAATCCCGGCAGGCTCAACATGGCCTCCTCGGGCAACGGCACTTCCATCCACCTGGCCGGCGAGCTGTTCAAGAGCATGACCGGCACCTTCATGGTTCACTTCCCCTACCGGGGCTCGGGCCCTGCACTGATCGATCTCATGGGCGGCAACATGGACTTGATGTTCGACAACCTGCCCTCCTCCATGCCCCACATCCGAAGCGGTCGGCTCAAGGCGCTGGCCGTCACCAGCGCCGTGCGGTCTTCGGCGCTGCCCGAAGTGCCCACCGTTGAAGAGGCGGGAGGCGCCCTGCTCAAGGGCTATGAGGCCTCGAGCTGGTTCGGGCTGCTGGCCCCGGCCGGCACGCCGATGGACATCGTCACCAGGGTTCAGCAGGAAAGCGCCCGCGCCATGGGCACCCCGGCGCTCAAGGAGCGACTGCAGTCCCAAGGCGCGATTCCCAGCGGCATCACCAGCGCGGAATTCGGCCGGCTCATCGCCGCCGAAATCCGCAAGTGGGCTTCAGTGGTGAAGGCCTCCGGCGCCAAAGTGGATTGAGACCATGTTCAGAAAACAGTACCTTGACCATGCCGAGCTCATGGCGCAATTGCGCCAGTGGGCTCAGGCCCATCCGACCATCGTTCGGCTCTCCAGCCTGGGCACCAGCGCCGAAGGCCGCGACATCCCGCTGCTGACCCTGGGGCCCGATCCCGACCGCCTGCGCCCTGCCGTCTGGGTCGACGGCAACATGCATGCCAGTGAAGTCTGCGGCTCCAGTGTCGCCCTGGCCATCGCCGAGGATGTGATTCAGATCCATCTTGGGCGTGACGAGGCCGGCGGCAAAGCGCTGCCCGCGCACATGGCGCAGTCGATCCGCGAAAGCCTGTTCTATGTCGTGCCACGCATATCGCCCGATGGTGCCGAGACAGTGCTCAAGTCCGGGCGCTATGTGCGCTCCAGCCCCGTCAACGACCGCAGCAACCGCTCGCACGCCCACTGGCGGCACGAGGATCTGGACGGCGACGGCCGAGCCGGGTATCTGCGGGTGCAGGACCCCCAGGGCGAACTGGTGGAGTTGCGAGGCCAGGACGGCAAGCCGCTGAGCCCGCCGGTGATGGTGCCGCGGTTGGCTGAGGACGAAGGCCCCTACTACAAGCTCTACCCCGAGGGGGTGATCGAGAACTTCGACGGACGCACGATCCCAGGCCACCACTTCCTCAACGACAACCTCACCGACTTCAACCGCAACTTTCCCTTCCATTGGGCTCCGGAGACTCAGCAGATCGGCGCGGGCCACTATCCCGGAAGCTGTCCGGAGACTCGCGCGGTGATGGACTTCGCCACCCGCCACCCGGAGATCATGGTGTGGCTGAACCTGCACACCTTCGGCGGCGTCCTCATCCGGCCCCTGGGAGACAAGCCCGATTCGAAGATGGACCCGGCCGATCTGGCGATCTTCCGCCAGATCGAGGCGTGGATGACCGAGCACACCGGCTACGCCACCGTGAGCGGCTACCACGAGTTTCTCTACGAGCCCGACAAGCCGCTGCACGGGGATCTGTCCGACTACGCCTATTACCAGCGGGGCGCGCTGGCCTATGTGGTGGAGCTCTGGGACCTGTTTCACCAGTTGGGCATCGAGCGCAAGAAACCCTTCGTCGACCACTACAGCCAGCTCAACCGGGACGACCTGCGACGGCTCCACGCCTTTGACCGGGACCACAACGCCGGCCGCATCTTCAAGCCCTGGCGCAAGCTGAGCCATCCGCAGATCGGGGAAGTCGAGATCGGCGGCTATGACCCGCGTGTCGGTGTGTGGAACCCGCCGTATGAGCGGTTGGCCCAGACCTGCGACCAGCAAAGTGCGGCCTTCCTCCGGGTGGCGGCGCTGACGCCGCGCCTTCGCATCGAACTGGTGTCCCAGGAACACCACGGCTCAGCGACCCGGCTGGAGTTTCGGCTGGCCAACGAGGGCTATCTCGGCACCATGGGCATCCCCTCATCGGCCGCGCTGCCTCTGGCCGAGCCGCTTCGGGTCCAGTGGTCCTGTCAGGGCACGCAGGTGGTGGCGCCCAGCGCCTCGACGATCGAGATCGGGCATCTGGAGGGCTGGGGCAACGGGCTGCACGGAGGCCCGGGCATCTTCGCGCCCTGGACCCGCGGCAACACGCATGAGCGCTACTTCACCCTGGTGACCCAGGGCAGCGGCGAACTCACCGTCACCGCCGGCAGCAGCCGCATCGGCCATGTCTCCTGCCGCTTGACCGTCTGAGCCGCCGGCCGGCCGGGCCGGTGGCAGGCCCTGCGGGCGGCTAGCGCGGCAGCGCCGCGGACAGCAGGTCTCGCGTGCTGCGCGCCACAGCCCGTGCGGCCTGGGCATAGTCCTCGCCGCTGCCGGCGTAGAGGACAGCGCGGGACGAGTTCACGATCAGCGCCCCGGAAGGCCGCGCTGCAGCCCGCACCGTGGCGGCCGCATCCCCGCCCTGAGCGCCCACGCCAGGCACCAGCAGCGGCAGGTTGGGGGCCAGCTCGCGCACCCGAGCGAGTTCCTCAGGAAAGGTCGCGCCCACCACCAGGCCAAGCTGCCCGTGGCGGTTCCAGGGCCCGGCGGCCAGGCGCGCCACACGCTCGTAAAGCCGGCTGCCATCGGCCAGCTGCTGCAACTGCAGATCCGACCCGCCGGGGTTGGAGGTTCGGCACAGCAGGATCAGCCCCTTGTCGGAATACGAGAGGTAAGGCTCGATCGAGTCCAGCCCCATGTAGGGAGACAGTGTGACCGCATCGGCCTGATAGCGCACGAAGGCTTCACGGGCGTACTGCTCGGCCGTGCTGCCGATGTCACCCCGCTTGGCATCCAGAATGACCGGCACGTCGGGAGCGTTGCGCCGGATGTGCGCGATCAGCTGCTCAAGCTGCGCCTCGGCCCTGTGCGCGGCAAAGTAGGCAATCTGCGGCTTGAAGGCGCACACCAGATCCTTGGTGGCGTCCACGATGCCCGCGCAGAAATCGTGGATGCGGGTCGGATCGTCCTTCCAGGCCCCCGGAAAGCGCGAAGGCTCGGGATCCAGCCCCACGCACAGCATGGACTGCTGGCGTCGAGCCACCGCATCCAGCATCTCAGTGAATCTCATCGCCCGTCTCAGACCCGCTTGGCCAGCGCCGCTGCGGCGCCTGTGTAGAGCGCGGGCGTCAGCGCCTTGAGCCGCTGCTTGTCCTCCTGCGGCAGGGCCAGGCCATCGATGAACTGCCCGATCGCCTGGGCGCTGATCGTCTTGCCCCGGGTCAGCGCCTTGAGTTGCTCGTAGGGATTGGGCAGGCCGTGCCGCCGCATCACGGTCTGGATCGGCTCAGCCAGAACTTCCCAGGCCGCATCCAGGTCGGCACGCAACGCGTCCTCATTGACCTGCAGCTTGCCCAAGCCGCGCTGAAGGCTGTCCCAAGCCAACAGACAGTGGCCCAGGGCCACGCCCATGTTGCGCAGCACGGTGGAATCGGTGAGATCGCGCTGCCAGCGCGAGACAGGCAGCTTGTGCGAGAGGTGGCTCAGCAGTGCGTTGGCCAGGCCCAGGTTGCCCTCGGCGTTTTCGAAGTCGATCGGGTTGACCTTGTGCGGCATGGTGCTGCTGCCGATCTCGCCCTCGCGAGTGCGTTGCCTGAAGTAGCCCAGCGAGATGTAGCCCCAGACATCGCGCGAGAAGTCGATCAGGATCGTGTTGCACCGTGCGACCGCATCGAAGAGCTCGGCCATGCCGTCGTGCGGCTCGATCTGTGTCGTGTAGGGGTTGAATGTCAGGCCCAGCTGCCCTTGGACCACACGGCGGGCGAAGGATTCCCAGTCGAAGTCGGGCCAGGCAGCCAGGTGGGCGTTGTAATTGCCCACGGCGCCGTTCATCTTGGCCGGCAGGGCCACGGCGCCGATGCGCTCCTGCGCAATCCTCAGCCTGGCCACGACATTGGCCAGTTCCTTGCCCACCGTGGTCGGGCTGGCCGTCTGCCCGTGAGTGCGGCTGAGCATGGGGACTTCAGACAGCTCATGGGCCATGTCCGTGAGACGCCCCAGGACACCCTCGAGCGCCGGCAGCAGAACCTGCTCTCGGGCGGACTTGAGCATGAGCGCGTGGCTGGTGTTGTTGATGTCTTCGCTGGTGCAGGCAAAGTGGATGAACTCGCTGGCCGCAAGCAGTTCAGGCAGCGTCTTGAGCCGATCCTTGAGCCAATACTCCACCGCCTTGACATCATGATTCGTGGTCGTCTCGATGGCCTTGATGGCCTGCGCATCGGCCTCTGAAAATCCCGTCACCAGCCCACGCAACGCAGCGCGCGCTTCCCCGGTGAGGGGCCTGAATTCGGCGAAGCCCGCGTCCGACAATGCGATGAACCACTCCACCTCCACCTGAACCCGGCGGTGCATCAGGCCGTACTCCGACAACAACGGGCGCAAGGCAGCCACCTTGGCTGCATAGCGGCCGTCAAGCGGCGACAGGGCACTGATGGAGGAGGGGCTCATGGTGGGCGCGGCCCGGAGTGGGTTAATCCCCGATTCTAGGTGCCGTCATTTGCCGCAAGATCAGGCGCCATGAGCCTCGAACCCCTCCCCGCACCGATCGCGCCGCCCGGCGTTCATGTCCTGTCGCATCCGCTGATCCAGCACAAACTGACCCTGCTGCGCGAGAAGGACCGAAGCAGCTCCAGCTTTCGGCGGCTGCTGCAGGAAATCAGCCTGCTGATGGCCTACGAGGCCACACGGGAGATGCCCACGCAGCTCGTGGAGATCGAAACCCCCCTGGAGCGCATGCGCTCGCCCATCATCGACGGCAAGAAGATCGTGTTCGTCGTCATCATGCGTGCGGGCGCCGGGCTGCTGGAGGGCATGCTTGAGGTGGTTCCCGGCGCCCGCGTCGGCCATGTCGGCCTGTACCGGGACCCGCAGACGCTGCAGGCGGTGGAGTACTACTTCAAGATGCCCGCGGAGATGCCCGAGCGTGACGCCATCGTGCTTGACCCGATGCTGGCCACTGGGCACTCGGCTGTGGCCGCCGTCACACGGCTCAAGGCCACCGGCCCGCGATCGATCCGCTTCGTCTGCCTGCTTTCTGCGCCCGAAGGGCTGCGCACCTTCAATCAGGCCCACCCGGATGTGCCTGTCTACACCGCAGCCGTCGATCGCCAACTCAACGAGCACGGCTACATCGTGCCCGGCCTCGGTGATGCGGGGGACCGGATCTACGGGACCAAGTAGCCGCACTGGCCCGCGCGGGATCAGTCCCCCGCCGGCACGCCTTCGATCACCTGCCTGATCAGGGGCCGGGTGGGAACGGCCGCATCTTCGTCCACGCAGGCAAAGGCGGCGGCGACTTCCACCGACGCCTGCCGAGCCTGCGCGGGTGTGGCCGCGTGCACCATCGCCAGAGGGCGCTCGGGGCAGAAGGCCTCGCCCACGCCCAACACCTCGGTCAAGCCCACCCGCGGATCGATCAGGTCGCCGGGGCGGGCGCGCCCGCCCCCAAGGCGCACCAGCGCCATCCCCAGCGCCCTGGCATCGATGGCGCCAACGCGCCCGCGCCGGGCCCCTGGAGGCCAGACTCCCACCGCATGCGGCGCGCGCGGCAACCCCGCGCGGCGCAGGACGTCGGCCGGGCCGCCCTGCAATGCGACCATTCGTCCGAAGCGCTCAGCCGCCTGCCCGCTGCTCAAGGCTTGCCGCGCCGCGCTCTGCGCTTCCTGCAGGCTGCGGTGCAGCCCGCCCATGACCAGGAGGTGGGCCGTCTGCAGCAGGCACAACTCCAACAGCCGCGGCTCGCAGGCGCCTCCGGTGAGCAAGCCGATGGCCTCAGTGACCTCCACCGCATGTCCAGCGCTGCGGCCCAGAACCTGGCTCATGTCGGTCACGAGCGCCCGGGCAGGCAGACCCTGGCTGGAGGCAACTTGCACCAGGCTTCGAGCGAGGCTGCGGGCTCGCGCAAGTCCGGGCATCACCGCCCCGCTGCCGATCTTGACATCGAGCACCAACGCATCCAGCCCCGCGGCCAGCTTCTTGCTGAGAATGCTGGCGGTGATCAGGTCCAGAGACTCGACCGTTCCGGTGACATCCCGGATCGCATAGAGGCGGCGGTCGGCGGGGGCCAGATCGGGGCCGGCGCCCACGATCGAGCAGCCGGCCCGCCGAAGACAGTCATGCCAGACCGCATCCCTCAGGTGCACATTGAAGCCGGGCAGCGCCTCAAGTTTGTCCAGCGTGCCGCCCGTGTGGCCCAGGCCGCGACCCGAGACCATGGGCACCACGCCACCGCAGGCGGCCACCAGCGGCGCGACGATCAGGCTGACCTTGTCGCCGACCCCGCCTGTGGAGTGCTTGTCCAGGATCGGGCCTTCAAGCCCACGGACTCCGCGCCAGTCCCTGACCCGCCCGCTGCGCGCCATCGCCCGCGTGAAGCCCTGTCGCTCCCGCAGGCTCATGCCGCGCCACAGCACTGCCATGGCCCACGCCGCCACCTGGCTGTCGCTCCAATGGCCCAGGGCAATGCCAGACACCAGCTCCTGCAGTTCCGACGGCGAGTGCGCCAAGCCATCTCGCTTTCGGCCAATGATCTCGGCCGGGGCACGAGCCATCAGTCGCCCCCACCGCCATCGCCCGAGCCGTCGGCCCCACCGCCTGCGGTCGCGCCGGGTCCGTTGCTGTCCTTGGGCCAGTCACCGCCCACGGGCACAAAGCCAGGATCGCTGGCGGCCAGCACGCGCTGAATGTCGGCCAACAGCGCGCTGGCGCCGATTCGAAAACGCGCCGGCGTCAAGGCCTGCGGGCCGAGGATCTGCGCGGCCAGATCGATGTAGACCTTCGCCTCGGCCAGGGTGCGCACGCCGCCGGAAGCCTTGAATCCCACCCGCCGGCCCCTCGGGTGTGCGGCAATGGACTGCAACATCAGGCGCGCGGCTTGCGGCGTGGCCCCCACGGGAGTCTTTCCGGTGCTGGTCTTGAGAAAGTCAACGCCCTCATTGAGCCCGATCCGACAGGCCACTTCGATCATCCCGGGGTCCTGCAACTCGCCCGATTCGATGATGAGCTTGAGCACCGCGCCGCGGCAGGCCCGGCGCACGGCACGCACCATGGCCGCCGCAGCCTCGATCCGCTCAGCGCGGCCAGCTCGCACGGCCTGCCAGTCCAGCACCAGATCGACCTCGTGGCCGCCATCGGCCAGGATGCCCCGCACCTGGGCAAGCACTGGGTCCAAGGGCTCGGCCCCGCTTGGAAAATTGGCCACCGCGGCCACCCTGGGCCGATGCGGGCTTGCGCCATGCAGCGCGCGCAGGCCCGAGCCCACCTGCCCCACGAACCGCGGCCAAACGCACAGGGCCGCCGGCGGTCCTTCGGGCGGCGCACTTCGAGCCACCAGATCCGCCACAAGGCCCGCCGAGTCCGATTCCCCGAGACTGGTGAGATCCATGCAGGCCAGTGCGATCCTGGCGGCCTCCATCGACGGCATTGCGGCTGGGTTCATGGCGCGCCCTTCAGTTGCCGCCACAAAAACGTGTACTCCAGGGCCTGCATGCGGGCACGCTGCGCACTGTCGGCCGCGCCGCCATGGCCGCCTTCCATGTTCTCCCAGTACAGCACCGGCTGACCGCGCTCGGCCAGCCGCGCGGCCATCTTGCGCGCATGGCCTGGGTGAACCCGATCGTCTTTCGTGGACGTGATCAGCAGCATCGGCGGCAACCTGCGGCCGTCCGGGCCGCTTGCCGGGGGGATCTGCTGGTAAGGGCTGTAGCGCGAAATGAAAGCCCAATCCTCGGCCAGGTCGGGGTTGCCGTACTCGGCCATCCAGCTGGCCCCGGCCAGGAGCCGGTGGTAGCGTCGCATGTCGAGCAGCGGCACCTGGCAGACCACCGCCCCGAAGAGTTCGGGGCGCTGCACCATCACCGCGCCCACCAGCAGCCCGCCGTTGCTGCCGCCGCGAATGCCCAGCTGCGCCGGGGTGGTGACCCCAGTCCTGACCAGCTCCTCGGCCACGGCGATGAAATCGTCATAGCTGCGCTGTTTGTTCTGGCGAATGGCCGCACGGTGCCACGCCGGTCCGTACTCGCCGCCGCCCCGGATGTTGGCCAGCACATAGACCCCGCCGCGGGCCAGCCACGCCCGACCGATGCCCGCCGAGTAGTTCGACCGCATCGAGACCTCAAAGCCGCCGTAGCCGTACAGCAGCGTGGGTCGTGGACTCGAAGTCGCCTCCCCCGGCGGCGTGACGATGAAAAATGGGATTCGGGTGCCATCGGCCGAAGTGGCAAAGCGCTGCTCCAGCCGCATCCCCTGCGAGGAAAACTGTCCCTGGCGCGCCCTGAGCAACTCCAGCGCCGAGCCGTCACTGCGCCCGAGCAGCAGGCTCTCAGGGGTGATCAGGTCGTTGTACCCAACCAGCAGGCTCTCTGCGAGCTGATCATCGGGCTGGGTGACGTCGTGCAAGGCGGCAACCGAAACCGTGCCGGCACCCGGCAGCGAGATCTCGCGGGTCATCCACTCGGAGCCCTGCGGCCGGCGAACCTCCAGGCGACCGGCCACGTCCTGCATCAGATTGAGAACCACCGCGGAAGCCGTGGTCACGAAGCCGGCCAGCGACCGGTTGGCCGTGGGTGTGAACAGCGCCACCGGTTCGGGCCGGCCGGACAACAAAGACGCTGCCGGCATGACCAGCAGCGAGCCTGCCGGCCACTTCCTGTCGCCCAGGACCCAATCCGAGCGCAGTCGCATCAAGGCGCGGTCCTTCCAGAAAGTCACCTGTGCGTCTTCGGGCTTGGGCACTTTGCGCAGCTTGCCGGCCTCGAGCAGGAAGAGTTCGTGGCGGTAGAAGTCGATTCCACGCCGGATCCATGCCCTTTCGAACCCGGGGGTGCGGTCGGTGGCGGCAGAGGCCGACACATCGGAGGCTTGGCCCTCGAAGAGCACGGCGGCTGAGGACAGCGGGGTGCCGCGCTTCCAAAGCCGCACCGTGCGCGCGTAACCGGAGTCCGTCAACGCGTCGCCCGACGCGGCCGGGCTGACCAGCAAAGTGTCGGCGTCCAGCCATGACCAACCGCTCTTGCCCAGGGGAAGCGTGAATCCACCCTCGACGAATGCGCGCGCCCCCAGGTCGAACTCGCGCACCACGCTGGCGTCCGAGCCGCCCGGGGAAAGCGTCACCAGGCAGCGGCTCGAAGCGGCCGACAGGCAGCTGAAGCCCTTCCAGACCCAGCTTTGCCCTTCGGCGCGCCCGAGGGCGTCCACATCCAGGAGGACTTCCCACTGCGGCTCGGGTTTGCGGAACTCCGCCAATGTGGTCCGGCGCCAAAGGCCGCGCGGTTGGCGCGCGTCCTGCCAGAAGTTGTAGAGCCACTGGCCCCTGCGCGTGACCGTGGGTATTCGGTCGCGCGCATTGAGAACCTCCAGCAACTCGCGGCGGATCGGCTCGAAGCGGGAGTCGCCCTGGAGCGTGGCCTCAGTCTGGGCGTTGCGCTGCCCCACCCAATGCAGCGCAGCCTGCCCCGTGACCTCCTCCAAACCGATGTGAGGGTCTTCGGGCTCCGGCGCAAGAACCGGCGGCTCGTTCGCAGGCCGGGCAAAGACTGAAGAGATTTCCATGGTGGAAGCCAGCAGCACGGCGGCCAGCACAAGATGTTGGAGCCATGGGGTGAGCGCGGTGGCGCGCGAAATGGTTCTGGGCATGTTCTAGGAGGCGATCTTGGGCAGGATCGCGCGCATGTCGGGCCGCCGCAGCCAGGGTCTGCTCGTGGCTCAGTCCCTGGTCTGCCAGACCGGCAGCCATGTTGGTGATCAACGACAGGGCCAGCACCTTCATCCCCGCATGGCGAGCGATGATCGCCTCGGGCACGGTGCTCATGCCCACGGCATCGGCACCCAGGATTTCGAGCATGCGGATTTCGGCGGGCGTCTCGAACTGCGGGCCCATGACCCAGGCGTAGACCCCCTCGTGCATCTCCACGCCCGCCTCTGCCGCGGCCCCCAGCGCTTCGCGTCGCAGCTCAGGGTCATAGGCTCGGGTCATGTCGACGAACCGCCGGCTGCCCTCCATGTCCTGCAGCGGCGAGCGCTGCACCATGTTGATGTGGTCGCTCAGGGCCATCAGGCTGCCGGCGGGCAGCCACTGGCGCAAGCTGCCGGCGGCATTGGTCAACACCACGGTCGAGCAGCCCACCGCAGCCGCCGTCTGAAGCGCCCCGCGCATCGCCGCCGCATCGCCATGCTCATAGGCGTGTTCGCGGCCCATGAGCAACATCGCGCAGGAGAGCCTCTGCCCTTCACCACCCCCGTCTGCGGCCTGGGCCCGGCTGGGCTGCGCAGGGCCGGCCAGGCGCACCAGGCGCACCCGCGCCTGGTGGCCGGCTATGCCCAGGGCAGGAAAGGCCGGCAGCTCCGAATAGGGAACATCCTCGGCCAGCGGCGGTCCCTCGACCATGCCGGCCCAGCCCGAGCCCAGAACCACGGCCAAGCCAGGCCTGAAGTCACCCCACACCGAGCGCAGGCGGTCCGCGCTGGCCTGAACCTGGGCCGACCACGCTGGCGCAGACGCCACTGCGTTCATTTCCCCGCCCCCCCGCCAAGATGCCCAGGCCCGAAGCTGTGGGGCAGCAGAGCCTCCAATGTGGTGCGCAGTCGCACCTCCCGCAGATCAGCCACCACCACCGGCGTGTCCGATGCAGCAAACTCGCGAAGCTTTTGTCGACAGCCTCCACAGGGAGTCACCGGCTCGCTGGCCTGACCCACCACGGCCGCCGCCACCACACGCCTGCCGCCGGCCAGCACCAGGTGAGCCAAGGCGGCCGCCTCGGCGCAGAGCCCCTGCGGGTAGGCGGCGTTCTCAATGTTGGCGCCGGCATGAATGCGACCCTGTTCATCGAGCAGTGCCGCGCCGACGGCGAATCGGGAATAGGGGGCATGGGCTCGCAGCCGCGCATCGCGCGCCACCTGCACCAGATGGCGCTCCTGATCGCGGCTCAAGCCCCAGCCTTCAGGCCACTCGTCCATCAGCGCTCCTTGAGATACGGCAGGCCCAGCGCAGCCGGTGCCCGCGCGCGGCCGATGAATCCGGCCAGCAGCACCACCGTCAGCAGATACGGCAAAGCCTGGATCGCCTGCACCGGCACCGTACCACCGCCAAGCATCTGGGGCCACGGGGCGCCCTGCAGCCTCATGGCCACCGCATCCAGAAAGCCAAAAAGCAGGCAGGCGGCCAAGGCGCCGCCCGGATGCCACTTGCCGAAGATGAGCGCCGCAAGCGCCATGTAGCCGCGGCCAGCGGTCATGTGGGGGATGAAATTCGCGTTCAGAGCCAGCACCAGGTAGGTGCCGGCCAGGCCGCAGAGCAGTCCATTGATGGCCAAAGCCCGGTGGCGCAAGCCCTGCACCGACACGCCGGCGGCATCCACCATCAGCGGGTTCTCGCCCACGGCGCGCAGCCGCAGCCCCAGCCGGGTGTGGAACAGCAGCGCCCACACCAGCGCCACCAACGCCAGCGACGCATACACCAGCGCGTTGTGGCCCAACAGGCCCAGGCCCACGATGGGACCGATGACCGGCACAGCCTGCACCGATTGCGCCGCCTCGGCGAACCAGCCTGTCAGCCGCGCCCCATCACCGACGGCCGGGGTTTGTCCTCCCAGGCCAAACCAGGCTGCGCCCAGCACCACGGTCAAGCCAGCCGCGGTCATGGTCAACGCCATGCCCATGACCACCTGATCGCCGCGGTGGGTCACGCAGCCCCAGCCTTGGACCATCGACATGGCCAGGCCCAGAGCCAGCGCAGCCACCAGGGCTGGCGCCCATGAGCCAGTGGCCACCGCGACGCTGGCCGCCGCAAAGGCCGACAGCAGCATCTTGCCCTCCAGTCCCAGGTCCACCACGCCCGAGCGCTCGGCCAGACAGCCTGCCAAGGCACAGAGGATCAGCGGCGTGGCCCCGCGCAGGGTGGAGCCGATCAAGGCGCCCGCCTGCAGTCCGATGTCGTGCATCTGTTCGATCACGCGGGCTGCTCCCGGCGCCCGCGGTGCAAGCGGCCCAGCAAGCGCCCCAGCGGGGCGGCGAGCACAGTGGACAGGGCTCCGGCGAACAGCACGATCAGGCCCTGCAGCGTAAACACCATGTCCCGGCTGAAGCCAGGGACTTCGAACGCGAGTTCCGCGCCCCCTTGATACAGCGTGCCCAACAGCAACGCAGCCAGCGCGATGCCCACCGGGTGGCTGCGGCCGATCAGGCAGACCGCAATCCCGGCGAATCCCGCGCCGGCGACGAAATCGGGCAGCAGACGATGATGCACCCCCGCAATCTCGTTGACCCCCACGAGGCCGGCCAGGGCCCCGGACACCACCATCGCCACCATGATGCGCCCGCGCGGGTCCACTCCCGCGTACCAGGCTGCGGCCGGCGCATGGCCGGTGGCGCGAAGCCCATAGCCGATGCGGCTGCGCCACAGCAGCCACCAGGTGGCCCCAAGCGCCAGGACGGCCAGCACCGCCGTGAGATTCAGCGGCGTTGCGGGCCACTCCACGCCCAGGCTGTGCAGCAGCTCGTGGAAACCCGGCATGCGGGCCGCCGGCTCGAAGGCGCGGCTTTGCAGGTCCATGGTGGCAGGCTCTCTGAGCAGATCCACCAGGAGGTAGGCCATCAGGGCGGAGGCCAGAAAATTGAACATGATGGTGGTGATGACCACATGGCTGCCCCGCCAGGCCTGCAGAGCGCCGGGCACAGCCGCCCAGGCCGCGCCGAAAAGCATGGCCGCCAACACCATCGCCGGCACCAGCAGCGCGGCAGGCAGCCCTGGGAACCACCGCAGCGCCGCCAGCGCCACCAGCGCCGTGCCCAACCCGCCCATGGCCGCCTGGCCTTCGCCGCCAATGTTGAAGAGACCGGCATGAAAGGCCACCGCCACCGCCAAGCCGGTGAAGACGAAAGTGGTGGTGTAGTAAAGCGTGTAGCCCACGCCCGAGGCGCTGCCCCACGCGCCCTTGAGCAGCAGGCCCATGACGGGACCGGGGTCCAAGCCAATGCCCCAAACCACCAGGCTGGCCACCATCAGCGCCACGGCCAAGTTGATCGCGGGCAAGAGGACCAGGTCCGCCCAACGGGGAAGTTGGGCGTTCATCCAGGCGGCCCCCCCGGCGCCGCACCACCCATCAGTCGACCCAGCGCAGCCTCATGACAGTCTTCGATCGGCAACTCCCCGGCCACCCGCCCGGCGTTCATCACCAACACCCGGTCGGCCAACGACAGGATCTCATCGAGCTCGGAGGAGACCAGCAGCACGGCGCCGCCCGCATCGCGGTGCTCGCGCAGGCGCGCGTGGATGAATTCGATGGCGCCGATG
>CAYYYC010000007.1:0-6241 GCA_964475695.1 uncultured Rubrivivax sp. | reverse complement strand
CCGCGCGTGGGCTGGCCCACCAGCAGCACCTGCGGCGCGGCCTCTGCCTCACGAGCCAGCACCAGCTTTTGCTGGTTACCCCCCGAAAAGCTGGCACTGCGCAGCCCGGGGTCGCGCGGGCGAACATCGTAGTGCTCCATCATCCGGGCCGTCGCAGCCTGCATGGCCGGGCGCCTCATCCAGGCCCAGGAGCCGTACTGCGGCCAGTGGTGGTAGCCGAGCACCGCCGACTCCCATGCCGCAAAGGGCAGCACCAGAGCCAGTCGCAGCCGGTCCTCCGGCACATGGGCCAGGCGCAGCCGGCGGGCCAGGCGAGGGTTCAGCCAGTGGCGCGGGGTGAATTCCCGGCCGGCCAGGCGCAGCCTGCCCTCGCTCGGTGCCTTGAGCCCACACAGGAGCGCCAACAGCTCGGACTGTCCGTTCCCCGAAACGCCCGCCACGCCCACAATTTCGCCAGAACGCAGCGTCAGGTCAACCCCGTCAAGCCGCGCCACGCCCCACTCATCCCTCCAGCGCAGCCCGTGGGCCTGCAGCAGCGTCGCCGAATCGGTGGCCGGCTGACGATTGCGGCGGCCGGCCTGGGCGGGCTGCGTCACGCGGCGGCCCACCATGGCCTGCGCCAGTTCGTCGGCGCTGGTCCCGGCGATGTCGCGCTCAAGCACCACCTGTCCCGCGCGCATGACCGTGACCCGGTCGCACAGCGCCATGATCTCCTTGAGCTTGTGCGTGATCAGCAGCAGGGTGGTGCCGCGGTCGCGCAAGCCGCGCAGGGCGGCGAACAGGACCTCTGTTTCCTCAGGCGTGAGAACGGCTGTGGGCTCGTCGAGGATGAGCACGCGAGCGCCTCGGACCAGGGCTTTGAGGATCTCCAGGCACTGGCGCTGGCCCACAGGCAGGTCCTCGACGATGGCCTCCAGCGGCACCCGCAGCCCTGTCTGCGCCATGAGGGCCTCAAGCTCGCGCCGCAGCCTGCTGCGCGCGTTGCCCAGGGCCCAGTGGGGCTCGGCACCGAGCAGCACGTTGTCCAGGGCGCTGAGAGTGTCCACCAGCATGAAGTGCTGATGCACCATGCCGATACCGGCCGCCAGCGCCTGGCTTGAATCCCCGATGTGCACCTCTCGACCATCCACCTCGATGGACCCCTCGTCGGCACGATAGAAGCCGTAGAGGATGGACATGAGCGTGCTCTTGCCCGCGCCGTTCTCACCAACGATCCCGTGGACCGTGGCCGCAGACACGTTGAGATCCACCCCCCGATTGGCATGCACAGCGCCGAACCGCTTGTGGATTCCCCGCATGCGCAGGGCCGCAGGAATCGGCGCAGCAGGCTGCGCGGCCTGCATTTCCTGGGCCGCCGGCGCTGCCATCACTTGCAGGCGTTGCCGGCCATGTAGTCGATGACCCGGATCCTGCCGGCGATGATGTCCGCCTTGGCCGCATCGGCCCTGCGCTTCATCTGCGGCGTGATGAGCCGGGCGTTGTGCTCATCGAGCGCGTAGTCCACCGCGCCCTCGGCCAGCCCAAGCACAGTAAGCCCCGGGGTCACGCCCTTCATTGCGCGGGCCACCGCCACGTCCACTCGCTTGACCATGGACGTCAGCATCGTCCCGGGCTGAAGGTGATTCTGGTTGCTGTCCACGCCGATGGCGTATCTGCCGGCATCCTTGGCCGCCTGATACACGCCGATGCCCGTGCCGCCGGCCGCCGCGAACACCACGTCCACGCCCTTGGCGAACTGCGCCTTGGCCAGCTCGCTGCCTCGTGTGGGGTCGTTCCAGGCCGAAGGTGTGGTGCCGGTCATGTTGTGGATCACCTCCACCTTGGGGTCGGCGTGGCGGGCGCCCTGCTCAAAGCCGCACTGGAACTTGCGGATCAGCGGGATATCCATGCCCCCGATGAAGCCCACCTTGCCACTCTTGCTCGCCATGGCTGCGAGCATGCCCACCAGGAAGCTGCCTTCATGCTCCTTGAACAGGATGGACTGGACATTGGGCAGGGTCACCACCGAGTCGATCAGCGCAAACTGCAGCTTGGGGTGGGCCTTGGCCACCTTTTCCATCGGGGTGCCCTGCGAGAAGCCGACCCCCACGATCGGATTGGCGCCACGTTCGGCCATGCGGCGCAGCGCCTGTTCGCGCTGGGCCGGATTGGAGATCTCGAACTCGAGGTAGGCCTGTCCAGTCTCCTTCTTCCACGCTTCGGCACCACGATAGGCCGCCTCGTTGAAAGACTTGTCGAACTTGCCTCCCATGTCGAAGATCACAGCCGGGGCAGCGGCCGCATCGGCCACCGCGGCCAGGGCTGCAAGCAGGGCCGCTCCCCGAAGGGCGGCCAAGGTCAGGGCGATCAGGCGGGGCATGAGACTCCAGCACGGTCAAGGACAAGCGGTCAAGGATAGCAAGGCGCCACAGCTCGGCTCGCCCAACCGGATTAGCATCAGGGCAATGCCCACCCAGATCGATTCCATGGACCCTGCCATCGTGCGCTCCGCGCCGCCGGGACCGGTGCTTCCGGCGCTGGCGGGCATGCCCAAGGTTCTGCTGCATGACCACCTGGACGGCAGCCTTCGCGTCAGCACGCTGATCGAGCTCTGCAGACAGCGGTCGATCCGGCTGCCGACGCAGGATCCGCAGGCTCTGGCGGGCTGGTTCCGCGCCAACGCCACCGCCGGCAGCCTGGAGCGCTATCTCGAGGGCTTTGCCCTCACCGTGGCCGCGATGGCCGACCTCAGCGCCCTGGAGCGTGTGGCCTTCGAAGCGGCCGAGGACGCGCGCGCCGAGGGTTGTGTGCTGGCGGAGTTCCGCATGGCACCCCTGCTTCTGGCCGGTCATGGGATCGACCCGGATGAGGCCGTCGCGGCCATCCTCGGTGGCCTTTCGCGCAGCGCGCTGCCCTGCGGCCTGATCATCTGTGGCATGCGCCAGGACCCGACGGCCTCGGTTGCCGCCGCCGCCGAATTGGCCGTCAGGCACCGAACCGGGCCGCAGCGCACGGTGGGTGTGGTGGGATTCGATCTGGCCGGACCGGAGCGAGGCTGGCCGGCCAAACGCCACGAGGCCTGCCTGCGCCGCGTGCTGGACGCGGGCCTCGGGCTGACGCTGCATGCCGGTGAGGACGACGAAGCCCAGCGGGTCCTGCAGGCCGTGGCGCTTGGCGCGCACCGCATCGGTCACGGCGTGCGTCTGGCCGATCTGCTGGGCACTCCCCTGGGCCGGGATGCCGTGGATCGCCTGCATCAGGCGCAGGTCCATCTGGAGGTCTGCCCCACCAGCAATGTTCAGACGGGGGCGGCGGCCTCGATCGCGACACATCCGATCCGCGCCCTGTGGGAGGCCGGGCTTTCGTTGTCGTTCCACACCGACAACCATCTCATCTCGTGCACCGACCTCAATCTCGAGGGCCAGGCGCTACTCGACCTCGCCGGCTTCCAATTGGCAGACCTGCTGGCCATGCAGCGCCAGGCCCTGCAGGCCAGCTTCATGCCGAGCCACCACATCGAACCCGCCCGGCGTGCCCTTGACGAATGGGCCGCCTCCCACGATCCCAACCCCTCGACCTCATGCCAACCATGATCCCAAACGCGTCCTCCTGCGGCACAGGCGTGAGCCACGCCACCGCCTGGCCACAACGCCTGGCGCGGGCGCTGGCCGTCGCCGCGCTGACCCTCACAGGCTGCGCCCAGCCTGGCGCATCGGGCCCAAGCGCCACGCCGAGCCCCACCGCCAGCCCCGACGCAGCAGGCACTCTGCGGGTCCGCGTGATCGCCTTCAACGACCTGCACGGCCATCTGGAGGCCGGCAATCTGAGCCTGAGCCTGAGTGACCCGCAGCAGTCTCGCGGTACGCTCCGCGTGGCCACCGGGGGCGCCGATGCCATGGCCGCCCTGGTGAGGCAACTGCGCCAGGGCGCGCCGCACAGCATGCTGATTTCAAGCGGCGACCTCATCGGCGCCACGCCCCTGGTCTCCGCCCTTTTTCGCCACGAATCCACGATCGAAGTCGCCAATCTGATGGGTGTTGACGTGGCTGCCGTGGGCAACCACGAGTTCGATGCCGGCACCTCCGAGCTCATGCGGTTGCTGCGCGGCGGCTGCGCATCCCAGCAGCCCGACGACGTCGTAAAGTCTTGTTCGATAGGCGCCTATGGGGGCGCACGCTTTCCGATGATTGCCGCCAATGTGCGCGGCGCCAACAGCACGCCCTTCGCTCCCTACTGGGTCCTTCAGGCCGGGCCGGTGAAGGTCGGGGTGATCGGTGCCGTCACCCGGATGACGCCCCTGCTGGTCGTCCCCTCGGGCATCGCAGGGCTGCAGTTCCTTGATGAGGCGCAGGCCATCAATCAGGCCGCCGCCGCGCTGCAGTCCCAGGGCGTGCAGGCGCTGGTCGTCAGCCTGCATGAAGGCGCGGAGATCGGCGGCCCACAACAACCGGCCGACTGGAACGACCCGGCCTGCCCGGGGCTGCGCGGCCAAGCCGCCGAGATCGCGCGCCGCATCACCCCGGCGGTCGACCTCATCCTCACGGCCCACACCCACCAGGGCTACAACTGCATGGTTGACGGACGGCCGATGATGCAGGCCGTGTCCTACGGCCGTGGGCTGTCCGTGGCTGACTTGCACATCGACATCCGCACCGGCAAAGTCGACCGTGCCAAGACGCTCTCGCGCAACCTGCCCGTGCTCAACGGCCGCACCAGCGCCGCACACCGACAGGCAGTGTTGGCGGCAGAGCCCGATCCCTGGAAGGGCGCACTGGCTGCCGCCCAGCCCAGTGCTGAGGTGGCCGCGCTGGTCCAGCGCTACGCCCGCGCCGCCGCGCCTCAGGCCGAGCGCGTGGTCGGCCGGATCGCCACCGCGATGCACCGGCGCGGCCCCGGAGATTCGCCGGCGGGGCGACTGGTGGCGCAGGCGCAGTGGGAGGCCACGCGCAGCCCGGCCACAGGCGGCTCTGACTTTGCCCTGATGAACCCTGGAGGAGTGCGCACCGACCTGGCCTGCGGCGGCACACCGCCCTGCGCCGTCACCTACGGCGATCTCTTCAGCATGCAGCCTTTCGGCAACAGTCTGGTGGTGATGAGCCTCAGCGGCGCTCAGGTGCGGGAGTTGCTCGAACAGCAACAGCGGGGCGGGCCCGACGGCTCTCTGCTGTCCCCTTCGGCGGGCCTGACCTACGTTTGGTCCAGCCAGGCCCGCCCCGGCCAGCGCGCCCGCGACATCCGGGTCAACGGGCGTCCACTGGACGAAACGGCGACCTACCGGGTGACGGTCAACAGCTTCTTGGCCGAAGGCGGGGACGGCTACACCGTCCTCCAACAGGGCCGGGAGCGATTGGGCGGCGCCCAGGACATCGACGCGATGCTGGCCCACCTGCGGCAGGGCGTGGCACCGGCCCTGCCGCCGCGCATCACCGTGCTCGACTGATCGAGTGTTGCGCACCCGTCACAGTCCCGTCACGGGGTCCGCCGATGATGTTGCATGTCCCCGCCGTCCTCAGAGATAGTCGGCAGGGCAAAATGCGTTCAAAGCCCGGTGCATTTGTGCGCCATTGGCTTTGTCCCTGATTTTTCGTGTGGGGCGCCTCTTGGGTGTGCCCCACCCCCATCCGGTCCATTGGAGAACTCGACATGAATCCCCTCCGCCTGAAAGGCTTCGCCCACAGCGCCATCGGCCTGGCCATCGCCGCCGCCGTTTCCCCGGCTCTGGCTCAGAACACCACCGCCGGGGTTGCCGGCCGTGTGACCGGTGCCGACGGCAAGCCCGTGGCCGCCGCCACAGTCACGGTGCTCCATGTCGAGTCGCGCACCGCCAGCAACCTGACCACCGACGCCGATGGCCGCTACAGCGCCCGAGGCCTGCGCGTGGGCGGTCCCTACACCATCACCGTGAACAAGGGCGGACAGTCCGAACGGCGCGAAAACATCTTCCTGACCCTGGCCGAAACCACAAGCCTTGACATCGCGATGCTGGGCTCCGCGGCCACCGTCACCGTCACGGGACGCGGGGCATCGGACCGCTTCCAGAGCGCGAACATGGGCGCGGGCACCAACATCAGCAGCCGCGACCTGGCTGCCCAGGCGTCGGTCCAGCGCAGCCTGCAGGACTACGCGCGATTCGACCCGCGTCTGGCCCAGACCGACAAGGAGCGCGGCGAGATTTCGGCCGCAGGCCAGAACACCCGCTTCAATTCGATCACCATCGACGGCGTCACCACCAACGACACCTTCGGCCTGGAGTCCAACAACC
>CAYYYC010000006.1:3710-23325 GCA_964475695.1 uncultured Rubrivivax sp. | reverse complement strand
CTCCCCCACCCCTCCCCAATACCCACCACACACCACTCGGGGAAGGGGTCAGTGGTAGAGCCGGTCTTCAGGCGCGACGAACAATTCGTCGAGAATCAGCGCGTCCGGCTCCTCTCCCAGGCTCCAGAACACCATCAGGACGATGATCTTGATGTCGTCGAGGTCCAGACCGTCCCCAGAGACGGCCATTGCTCGATCGATCACCATCTCGCGCATTGCGGGGGGGAGAACCCCGGCCGATTCAAGAAAGCTGACGAAAGCCAACGAGTCGGAGCCCAGCATTTCAATTTCGGCGGCGGTGTACAAGCGAGTGCTGTCTTCGGCCTGTTGGCCGACATAGCCCTGCGCTGTTGTCGTCAGGCCGTCAAGCCAGGACAGCGCCTCCTGGATCTCCTCGGATTCGAACCCCACCGCCGAAAGCTTGCGGCTGAGTTGGGCGTGGTCTGGACAGGCGTCCGGGCGCCAGTAGTTCTCGTAGAGATAGACCAAGACCTCAAACATGCGGGTCACTATACAGCAGTGAATTTGGAATGGAAGCGATCCGGTGGTGGGACCTTAGGGCCTTGTTCGAGGCCCTGCGCACCACTGGTACAGGCCCCCGGGCAGGCGCGCCACCAACCCATCGAGTTCTGCCCACAGAAGTGAACGCATGACCGCTTGCGCGGGCTCTCTGGCCGTCTGGACAAGTTCCTCGAGCTCGCAGGGTTTGGCCGCCAGAAGCGCCTGAATGCGCCGCCACGCGGGCCGACCAACGCAGCCTGCCTCGTCTGCGGGCCTTGGATCGGGGCTTGTCGATTCGCAGGGGCGCTGGCTCTCCTGCCTGCGTTGGCGCTCGGATCGGTTCAGGGCGGTGGAGGTCGGCACACCCCGAAACGCCCAAGGCAGGGAATCAAGGACATCCTGAGCGCTCTCAAGAAGGCCCGCGCCAGCCTTGATCAGACTGTTGCAGCCCGCCGACTGGGGCGCGCTCAAGGGCCCCGGCACCGCAAAGACATCTCTTCCTGCGTCCAGGGCCAGTCGCGCTGTCACAAGCGAACCCGATCGCAGGCTTGCCTCGACGACGACGACTGCCGATGCCAGGCCGGCGATGATCCGGTTGCGCTGCGGAAAATGCCCCGGCAGAGCTGGCGTAGAAAGTGTGTGCTCACTGATGATTAGTCCACGCTCTCCAATACGATCGAACAAGAGCCTGTGTTGGCGTGGGTACACCTCATCGAGCCCACAGGCGACCACTGCAATCGTTGGTGCATTTTCCGACCGGTCCATTGCGCCCTCGTGGGCAGCCGCGTCGATGCCCCTGGCCAGGCCGGAGACGACAGTCACTGAAGCCTGACCAAGCTCTGCCGCCAATCGCCGAGCCGTGAGCAGTCCGGCCGGGGTGGCCAGTCGGCTGCCGACGATTGCCACTGCAGGATTGTCCAGGCTGCTGGGTGACCCAATGGCGTGCAGCACCAAAGGTGGGTCGGGGCTGTGGAGCAGGGCCGCGGGGTAGCGGTGATCCGCCAGGGTGATCAGGTGGTGCCTTGGGCTGGCGTCCAGCCAGCGTCTCAACTTTTCGGCGGCGCCCGAAAGTGTCGACAAGGATCGGAACAGCCCTGTGCAGGCAGAGCCTCCCAACGCGCGCTCAGCCCGTTGCTGGCCGGCGGCAAAGACCTCGACTGGCCCCCCAAAGCGTGTCAGCAGAAGTCGGGCGCGGGCACGCGCTGCCGCTCCCGTGCCCGCCAAGGCCAGCCAAGCATTGAGCTCATCGGACGACCAAGGCATCGTCCGATGTGTCCACAGGGCAAAATGGATCCATCCGACGATTCTCTGAACGGTGTGATTCGGGCTCAAGTCCGCCACCCCTAAGGCGGGAGCAGTAGCCCCCGTCTACCGACCGAGCCATGACCAGACTTGCCATTCTTCGTTACCCTGACCCTCGGCTGCACACCGTGGCCAAGCCTGTGGCGCAGGTGGATGCGCGTATCCGCCAGCTTGCCCAAGACATGCTTGAGACCATGTATGGGAGCGACGGCGTGGGTCTGGCTGCCACGCAGGTGGATGTGCACGAGCGCCTCATCGTGATGGACACCTCGGAGTCGCGTGATCAGCCCATCGTGTTGATCAATCCGCAGATTGTCGAGCGCAGCCCGGAGTTGCAAGTGGGCCAGGAGGGCTGTCTGTCGGTTCCTCAGGTCTACGACAATGTGGAGCGACACCTCTGGGTGGTCGTCGAGGCTCTGGACAAGGATGGCCAGGCCATGCGGATGCGGGCAGAGGGCCTGGCATCGGTGTGTGTGCAGCATGAGATGGATCACCTGCAGGGCAAAGTCTTCGTCGAGTACCTGAGCCTGCTCAAGCGAGACCGCATCAAGTCCAAGATGATCAAGCGCACGCGCGAAGAGCTCGCGCAGCTGCGTTGACGGCGCTGCTCAGCCATGCGCGTGGCCTTCGCCGGGACGCCTGAGTTCGCCGCCACGGCTCTCGAGGCGCTGCATGGCGCAGGTTGCTCCATTGTTCTGGTTTTGACTCAGCCCGACCGTCCGGCCGGCCGAGGGCTGAAATTGCAGGCCTCGCCCGTCAAGCGTTTGGCGCAGACCCTGGGCTTGCCTGTGGCGCAACCGAGGAGCCTGCGGCTCGATGGGCGCTGGCCGGAAGATGCATCCGCCGCGCAGCAGGCTTTGCGCAGGGCTGAACCGGATGTGATGGTGGTTGCCGCCTACGGGTTGATCCTTCCGGCTTGGGCGTTGCAATTGCCGCTTTCGGGGTGTCTCAACATTCACGCTTCCCTGCTGCCCCGATGGAGAGGGGCTGCGCCGATCCACCGGGCCGTGCAGGCCGGTGACTCTCACAGCGGAGTCACCATCATGCTGATGGACGAGGGTCTGGACACCGGACCCATCCTGCTGGCCGAGTCGATCGCCCTGGCACCGCGGGAGACCACGGCTTCCCTGCAGAAGCGCTTGGCTGATCTCGGTGCCGATGTGATCGTCAGCGCCTTGAGGCAACTTGGCGGCGCTGGGATGGAGCCCGCGGCGCAACCCTCCCGGGGAGTGACCTACGCGAACAAGATCGACAAGTCCGAGGCCGCCATCGACTGGTCTGAGCCTGCGCTCGTACTGGAACGCCGAATCCGGGCTTTCGACCCGTTCCCGGGGGCCTCATGCCGCTTTCGGGGCGAAGTGCTCAAGGTTTGGCGGGCGGAGGCCCTGGCCTCTGAGGCTCACGCGGCACCTCCGGCCACCGTCGTGGCCGCGGACTCCGATGGCGTGGTGGTGACTTGCGGCCAAGGGGCGCTGCGAATATTGGAACTGCAGCGTGCCTCTGCGCGCCGAAATGCGGCTGAGCTTGTGGCGAAGGCGGTTGGATTGCGCCCTGGCGATACCATGGAATGAGGCCCGTGGGGCTGCCGCGCTTGCAGCCTGACCAGACCATCGTGGATTGAACTCGGCTCCCGCGGCCCCATCTAAAGGGCTTGCCGAGCCAGTCAACTCGGGCCTGGGCAGGCCGGTGTCGCAGGCCCACTTCAAACTGATGCCAACCCTCAGGAGACCTGACATGTTCAACATGATGAAGACTGCGATGCTGATGGCCGCCATCACCGCCCTGTTCATGTGGGTGGGTCAGATGCTTGGCGGGCAGCAGGGAATGCTTCTGGCCCTGCTGGTGGCCGTGGGGATGAACTTCTTCAGCTACTGGTTTTCCGACAAGCTGGTGCTTCGGATGTACAACGCCCGCGAGGTCGACGAAAACTCCGCGCCAGGCCTCTATCGCATGGTTCATGAGTTGGCCCAACGGGCAGGCTTGCCCATGCCTCGCGTCTACATCATCGACGAAGAAGCGCCCAATGCGTTTGCCACGGGCCGCAATCCCCGGCACGCCGCCGTCGCGGCCACCACGGGCATCATGCGAGTGCTCACCCAGAGTGAGCTTCGCGGCGTGATGGCGCATGAACTTGCCCACGTCAAGCACCGTGACATCCTGATCTCGACGATCAGCGCGACCATGGCTGGCGCCGTGTCGATGCTGGCAAATTTTGCGATGATCTTCAGCCCGCGCGACAGCTCGGGCCGTCCCGCCAATCCGATTGCCATGATCGCAGTCATGATCCTGGCGCCACTGGCAGCCAGCCTGATTCAAATGGCCATCAGCCGAGCCCGCGAGTTCGAGGCCGACCGGGGTGGGGCGGAGATTTCCGGCGACCCGAGAGCGTTGGCCTCGGCGCTGGACAAGATCAATCGCTACGCCCGCGGTATCCCGTTGGAAGCCGCCGAGCGTCATCCTGAGACCGCGCAGATGATGATCGTCAACCCCTTGTCCGGAGGCGGCATCCGTGGACTCTTCAGCACCCATCCCGCCACCGAGGACCGCATTGAGCGGCTGATGGCCATGGCTGTGGAGATGAGGGCCTGACGCCGGCGGCGACAATCCGGCGATGGATGTCTCCTTCCAACGCGCCAGTCTGTGGCGTGAAGCCGCCTTCTGGGAGGGTGTTCGCGAGATGGCCGTGGTTTCCCTGGGCGTGGCGGCCTGGGGCTTGGTCACGGGCATGGCCATGGTCAACGCCGGGCTCGGAGTACCTTTGGCGGTGTTCATGAGCCTCGTTGTCTATGCGGGCAGCGCGCAGTTGGCCTCGCTGCCGCTCTTGGCTGTCGGCGCACCCCTGTGGCTCATCTGGGGCACCGCGGTGTGCGTCAACCTGAGGTTCGTGATCTTCAGCGCCCAGTGGCGCCCGTTCTTCATGCACCTCAGTCGGCCCCAGCGGCTTTGGCACGCCTACATGAGCACCGACATGGGTTACGTGCTGTTCATGAGGCGCTATGGCTTGGCGGGTGTGGAGGATCCCCGAGAGGTCTCGTCTGTGCCGGACGCGGCGGAAACCGCAGCCAGCGCCGGGGCGCCTCTGCCAAACCGTCCGCAGCCCATGGCTTACTTCTGGGGCGGTGCATCAATGAACTGGCTCGCATGGCAAACCGCCTCCATGGCCGGCATCACCCTGGCCGATTCGATCCCTGGCCATTGGGGCATCGGCTTTGCAGGCACCCTGGCGCTGCTTGCGCTGAGCTGTTCCCTGATCACCGACCGGATCACGGTGGCTACCGCTCTGTTGGCGGCCATGGCGGCCCTGGTCGCCTACGCCTTGCCCATGAAGCTCAATATTGTGGTCGCCATCGCATCGGCCGTGGCCCTGGGTGTGGCGCTGGATCAATGGCAGCGCCGTGCGCAGCCGGTTGCCCCATGAGCACGACGCAGACCGTGAGTGCTCTGTTGGGACTGGCGGTCATCACCGTCCTGACACGATCTTTCTTTTTCATTTCCGAAGAGGAATGGCCCATTCCCCAATGGCTGCGCGAGGGGCTTCGCCACGCCCCTTTGGCAGCGTTGGCGGCCATCATTGCCCCATCCGTCCTGATGAGCCCGGAGGGACAATGGCTGCAGAGCCTGCAGGATGCCCGAATCCCCGCGGTGGCCGTGTCGGTGGCCTGGTTTGTCTGGCGACGGGATCTTCTCGGCACTATCGTCAGCGGAACGGTCGTGATGCTTGCCTTGCGCCTTGGGTTGGGCTGGTAGCCGGCGGCCTCTACACTTTGCCTGGCCGTCGAACCTGAGTGCCGAATGACGGGGGTGAACTCATGGAAGTGCTGCGCTTTTCGAAACTCGTGGAGCAGGGCCGTGCGAACGGCAGGCGTGTCTTCATCCGCGCCGACCTCAATGTTCCGATGGACGACGTGGGCCATATCGCCGAGGACACCCGCATCCGGGCCTCGATCCCCTGCATCGAAATGGCCCTGAAGGCTGGCGCGGCGGTGATGGTCACTTCGCACCTGGGGCGTCCCACCGAGGGCACATTCAGGCCTGTGGACAGTCTGGCGCCTGTGGCTGCGCGGCTGGGTGAACTCCTGGGCCGTCGCGTGGCGCTGATTGCCGATTGGGTTGACGGCGTCGATGTCAAGCCCGGCGAGGTGGTGCTGTTGGAAAACTGCCGGCTCAATGTCGGAGAGAAGAAGAACGACGCTGGCCTTGCGCGCAAGATGGCGAGCCTTTGCGACATCTTCGTGCACGATGCCTTCGGCACGGCCCATCGCGCCGAGGCCAGCACCTACGGCATTGCGCAGTACGCCCCGGCGGCTTGCGCAGGACCTCTCTTGGCGGCGGAGATCGACGCGATTGGCCACGCTCTGGCCTCTCCCAGGCGTCCCCTGTTGGCCATCGTGGCCGGCTCCAAGGTTTCCACCAAGCTGACCATCTTGCAGAGCCTGTCGAAGAATGTGGACGGGCTGATCGTGGGTGGAGGCATTGCCAACACCTTCATGTTGGCGTGTGGCCTGAGCATCGGCAAGAGTCTGGCAGAGCCCGATCTCGTGGACCAGGCACGGGGTGTCATCGAGTCGATGAAGGCTCGCGGCGCTGAAGTGCCGATTCCTGTTGATGTGGTCTGCGCCAAGGAGTTTTCCGCGGGAGCCATCGGCACGGTCAAGCCTGCAGCAGCGGTGGCGGACGACGACCTGATTCTGGACATCGGCCCACAGACGGCACAGATGCTGGCCCAACGTCTCAAATCGGCCGGAACGATCGTCTGGAACGGGCCGATGGGCGTCTTCGAATTCGATGCGTTCTCCCAGGGCACCGAGGTGGTGGCGCGCGCGATCGCATCGAGCCCTGCCTTCAGCATCGCCGGCGGGGGCGACACCCTCGCGGCCATTGCCAAGTACGGCATCGAGCATCAGGTGGGCTACATCTCGACGGGAGGAGGCGCCTTCCTCGAGGTGCTGGAAGGCAAGACGCTCCCTGCCTTCGAGATCCTGGCGCGCCGCGCCGCAGGCTGAGCGGGACACCGGGGCCAGCGGGCCACCGATTCGGGCGCTGCACAGCCGTGTGAGAATCAAGGCCGCTTGACAACCGGGACTTCCATGCAGCGTCAAACCAAGATCGTGGCCACGCTCGGGCCTGCGTCTTCCTCGCCCGAGGTGCTGGATCGTCTGATGGGCGCCGGCGTCGATGTGGTGCGGCTCAATTTTTCCCACGGCAAGGCGCAGGATCACATCGATCGCGCGACGATGGTGCGCCAAGCGGCCGAGCGGGCCGGCAGATCCGTGGCCATCATGGCCGACCTGCAGGGGCCCAAGATACGGGTGGGCAAGTTCGAGGGCAACAAGACGGACCTGCGCAACGGGCAGCGCTTCATTCTGGACGGGGCCTACAGCGGCCTGGGCAACAACGAGCGTGTGGGCCTGGACTACAAGGAACTGCCTCGAGATGTCAGGCCCGGGGATGTGCTGCTGCTCAACGACGGTCTGTTGGTGCTCGAAGTGCAGGCGGTTCAGGGTGAAGAGGTGCACACCTCGGTGCGTGTCGGCGGCGAGCTGTCCAACAACAAGGGCATCAACAAGCAGGGTGGCGGATTGACGGCACCGGCACTCACAGCCAAGGACATGGAGGACATACGGACCGCGGTGTCATTCCAGTGTGAATACATCGCGGTGAGTTTTCCGAAGAGCGCCACGGACATGGAGATGGCGCGACAGCTGGCCAACGTGGCTGGTGAGCCCTGGCGGCACCGACCCGGGTTGATCGCCAAGATCGAGCGCAGCGAAGCCATTCCGCAGCTCGAGGCCATCCTCAAGGCCAGTGACGGCATCATGGTGGCGCGCGGCGATCTGGCCGTCGAGGTGGGCAACGCGGCTGTCCCGGCCCTGCAGAAGCGGATGATCCGCCTGGCACGGGAAATGGACAAGGTGGTGATCACTGCCACACAGATGATGGAGAGCATGATCACCAACCCGGTGCCCACCCGCGCCGAGGTCAGCGATGTGGCCAACGCGGTGCTGGACGGGACGGACGCTGTGATGCTCAGCGCCGAAACGGCTGCCGGCAAGTTTCCGGTGGAGACCGTGGAGGCCATGTCCTCCATTTGTGAGGCTGCCGAGCGCGCCGAGGAAACCCACTTGGACGCCGATATGGCGGATCGGCGCTTTGGCCGGATCGATCAGAGCATCGCCATGGGCGCGCTCTTCACGGCCCACCACTTGGGATGCAAGGCGATCATCGCGCTCACCGAGTCCGGGTCCACAGCGCTCTGGATGAGCCGCCACCGCATCGATGTGCCGATCTTCGGTTTGACTTCCCAGGCTGTCAGCCAGCGCCGCATGGCCCTCTATCGCAATGTGCGGCCCATGCTCATGCCCCATCTGGCTGATCGGGATGCCGCGCTGCGCCAGGCCGAGGCGCTGCTCGTCGAGCGTGGTGTTCTCAAGCCGGGGGACACCTACGCGATCACATGCGGCGAGCCCATGGGCTACCCCGGAGGCACCAACATGCTCAAGGTGGCGAGGGTTGGGGGCTGAGGTCCTTAAAATTCCGCCCAACCCATAACCCCACCCTCGGAGATTCCCATGCCCTTGGTTTCGATGCGTCAGTTGCTGGACCATGCCGCTGAGAATGGCTACGGAATTCCAGCCTTCAATGTCAACAATCTTGAGCAGGTTCAGGCCGTGATGACGGCAGCTTCGGAGGTTGGCGCTCCCGTGATCCTTCAGGCCAGTGCAGGCGCACGCAAATATGCCGGCGAGAGCTTGATTCAGGCGGCCATGGAGGCCTACCCCCAAGTGCCGTTGGTGATGCACCAGGACCATGCCACGAGCCCCAAGGTCTGCCAGGGTGCGATCGATCTCGGCTTTGGTTCGGTGATGATGGATGGCTCGTTGATGGAAGACGGCAAGACGCCGGCAAGCTTCGACTACAACGTGGACGTGACTCGTCGCGTGGTGGAGATGGCCCATGCGGTGGGTGTGACGGTGGAGGGAGAGTTGGGCTGCCTGGGTTCCTTGGAGACGGGTGAGGCTGGCGAGGAGGATGGCATCGGTGCGGTCGGCAAGCTCGATCACTCGGCCCTGCTGACGGACCCTGAGGAGGCGGCCCAATTCGTCAAGGCCACGCAACTCGATGCGCTGGCCATTGCCATCGGCACGAGCCATGGGGCCTACAAGTTTTCTCGCAAGCCCACGGGTGACATCCTGGCCATCTCGCGCGTCAAGGAGATCCATGCGCGAATTCCCAACACCCACCTCGTCATGCATGGGTCTTCTTCGGTCCCCCAGGAGCTCTTGGCGCTGATCAACCAGTTCGGCGGCAGGATGAAGGAAACCTACGGGGTGCCTGTCGAGGAGATTCAGGAAGCCATCAAGCACGGCGTGCGAAAGATCAACATCGACACCGACATTCGGCTGGCCATGACCGGCGCTGTTCGCCGGTTTTTGGCTGAGAACCCGGACAAGTTCGACGCCCGCGAGTGGCTCAAGCCGGCGCGCGAGGCGGCCTACCAGGTTTGCAAGGCGCGCTATCTGCAGTTTGGTTGCGAGGGTCAGGCGGCGAAGATCGCGCCGCGCACGCTTCACGACATGGCTGCGGCCTACCGCCGCCGAGAGCTCGATCAGGTGGTGCACTGAGCCAGGCTCGTTCGCATGCCGGCGCGGCTGGCGGGCCACGCGTTCGAAGCGCCGCACTGTGAGCAAGGTGGCGAGCCATAGAATCGACGGCCACGGAAATGGTGTTGCGCCCAAGACTCCCGCCTGCTGCCTTGACCTCTCCCGCCCTCTTCGAATCCTCGATCCGCTCCTTGCCCCTGCTGGCCCGCGGTAAGGTGCGTGACAACTATGCGGTGGGGCGCGATCGCATCCTCATGGTGGCCAGCGATCGGATCTCGGCTTTCGATGTGGTCATGGGCCAGCCGATCCCGGGCAAGGGAGCGTTGCTGACGCGCGTGGCGTTGTTCTGGTTCGCCCGCCTGGGTCAGGCCGTGCCCAATCATCTGACCGGAGAAGATCCGTCTTCCGTGGTCGGGGCGGATGAGAAGCCGCAGGTTCAGGGGCGTGCGATGCTGGTCAAGAGGCTCAGGCCTTTGCCGGTGGAGGCGGTGGTGCGAGGCTACCTGGCCGGAAGCGGCTGGAAGGAGTATCAGTCGTGCGGGTCGGTTTGCGGTGTGGCGCTTGCGCCGGGCCTGCGTAACGCGCAGCAGTTGCCCGAGCCGATTTTCACGCCGGCCACCAAGGCTGACATGGGCGAGCATGACGAGAACATCAGTTTTGATCGGATGGTGGCGATCATCGGCGCACCTTTGGCTGAGCAGGTTCGTGATGTTTCAATTCGTCTGTATCGCGAGGCGGCGGGCTTTGCGCTCAGCAAGGGCATCATCATCGCGGACACCAAGTTCGAGTTCGGGCTTGATGAGCAGGACACTCTGACGCTGATGGACGAGGTGCTCACGCCCGATTCCTCGCGATATTGGCCCGTGGAGAGTTACGCGGTGGGCCGTAACCCTCCGAGCTACGACAAGCAGTTTCTCAGGGACTGGCTGGAGAGTGCTCGAGTCGATGGCCTGCCATGGAACAAGCGCGCGCCGGCCCCGGTGCTGCCGCAGGAGGTGATTGAACGCACTGCGCAGAAGTACCGCGAGGCGCTGGATCGCCTGATGGGCTGACGGGTCGGCGCCCGCCTGACAGCTGAGGTTGCCCCGGGCGCAGGTGCGCTCGCCCTAGAACAGGGCCATGCTCAGCTTACGGCGGTACTGGTCCACCACGGGATCGCCGCTGGGCATGGCGGACTTGCCTGCGATTTCCAAGGTGCCTTTGGCCTGTCCGGCGTCGGGTCCGGTGGCCTTGGGTGCAGGCTTGGTGATGAGTTCCAGGATGGCCACATAGGTTTTGCGGGCCAACTCTTCGTTCCACGCCTTCTCGCGCATGATGATCTCCAGCAGTTCGTCCATGGCCTGCGTGAATCGCGAGGCGGCGAAGTGCTGTTGTGCCAATTCGAAGCGGGCATTGAAGTCGCGGCGGTTGGCGGCAATCGCGGACTCCAGCTCCTGCTGCGTCCGCCCGCGACCGGACTGCTCGACCGCCGAGATCCAGTGCCCCGCGGCCACCAGGCGCCCATCAAGCCCGTAGCGGGCTGCCACTGGCTCGAAGGCCGAGCGTGCCTCGGACACCCGCTCGAGCTCGAGCAGAAGCTTGATCAGGTCAAAGCGGGCGCCGTCATTGGCCGGATCGGCGGAGACGGCATCGCGCAGCTTGCCCAGCGCGGCTTCGACATCGCCATCATCGATCAGCGCCTCGGCCTCTTGGGTGTCAGCCAGGGCCTCAAGCTCGTCGGGCGAGGGCACATGCTTGTCGAGAAACTCGCGGATCTGGCCTTCGGGCAGGGCGCCAACGAAGCCGTCCACTGGCTGTCCCTGGTCGAACAACACGCAAAACGGGATCGATCGCACGCCGAACATCTGGCTGAGTTGGGCCGAGATCTGCGGCTGATCGTCGCTGTTGAGCTTGGCCAGCTTGAACCGGCCTGCATAGGCCACCTCCAGCTTTTCCAGCAGCGGGCCCAGCGTTCGGCATGGGCCGCACCAGGGCGCCCAGATGTCCAGCAGCACGGGTTGGGCCATGGAGCCCTGGATCAACTCGGCTTCAAAATTCTTCAGGGTGATGTCAATCATGCGCTTTTCTGAAAGGGTGTGAAACGACCGACGGGGTGTGGCTGCTGCCCAGGCCGGCAAGCCCGGGGGCACCCGCCTAAAATCCGCGACTTGCCATCCTTTGGAGAAGACGGTGTCAGACACCTCTCCCGTGGTGGGCGTGGTGATGGGCTCCAGCAGCGACTGGGAGACCCTGCAGCAGGCCACCCTCATTCTCGCCGAGTTCGGCGTGCCCCACGAGGCGCGCGTGGTCTCGGCCCACCGCATGCCCGACGAAATGTTTGCCTATGCGCAATCGGCCGCCTCGCGCGGCCTGAAGGCGATCATTGCGGGCGCCGGCGGCGCCGCGCACCTGCCGGGAATGCTGGCGGCCAAGACGCTCGTGCCCGTGCTGGGTGTTCCTGTGGCCAGTCGGCATCTGCAGGGCATGGACTCGTTGCACTCGATCGTGCAGATGCCCAAGGGCGTCCCGGTGGCCACCTTCGCCATTGGCCAGGCTGGGGCGGCCAATGCAGCGCTGTTTGCCGTGGCGATGCTGGCCAACGAGGATGCCGTGCTGCGGGAGCGGCTGGCGCAATACCGTGAGCAGCAGACCCAAGCGGCCCGCGCGATGACGGGTCAGCTCCGATGAGCACCAAGCCGGTGCTGCCCGGAACCACCAGTGCCGATGGCCGACCGGCCACCCTGGGCGTGATGGGCGGAGGCCAGTTGGGGCGAATGTTCGTTCAGGCGGCCCAGCGCATGGGGTACCTCACCGCCGTGCTGGACCCGGACCCGACGAGCCCGGCGGGTCTGATTTCGCCGTACCACATCAGGGCGGACTACCTGGATGAGCAGGGCCTGGCCCAGTTGATGCAGCGCAGCTCAGCCATCACCACCGAGTTCGAGAACGTGCCGGCGGCTGCCCTGGTGACTCTGGGCGCTCAGCGGCCGGTGGCGCCGGCAGCCGATGCGGTGGCGATCTGCCAGGATCGCGTGCTGGAGAAGGCGCAGTTCGCGCAGTGTGGCGTTCCCTGCGCCCCGCATGCGGTGATCGAGACTCCCCGACAACTCCAGGACGTGAGCCAGGCATTGCTGCCGGGCATTCTCAAGACTGCCCGGTTGGGTTATGACGGCAAGGGTCAGATTCTAGTGCATGACCGGGCCGAGTTGGACGCGGCATGGCGGGAACTGCAGCAGGCGCCGTGTGTGCTCGAGAGCTTGCTGTCGTTGCATGCGGAATTGAGCGTGGTCTTGGCGCGCAGCGCGCAGGGCCAGATCGTGGCTTTTCCCGCGCAGGAGAATCTGCACCGGGAGGGCATCCTGGCCGTCACGCAGGTTCCCGCGCCCAGCGTCCCGCAGCCGATTCAGCAGCAGGCTCTGCAGGCAGCCAGCGACCTGGCCGTGGCCATGGGCTATGTGGGTGTGCTTTGTGTGGAGTTCTTCGTGCTCCAGGACGGGCGTCTGTTGGCCAACGAGATGGCGCCGCGCCCCCACAATTCGGCTCACCACACGATCGACGCCTGCGACATCTCGCAGTTCGACCTTCAGGTTCGCGCACTGGCTGGGTTGCCGCTGGTTCAACCGCGCCTTCTGGCGCCGGCCGTGATGATCAATCTGTTGGGCGATCTGTGGTTCGATGATTCAGGCCGGACGCGCACACCGCCATGGGGCGAAGTCCTTGCGCTGCCCGGCGCTCACCTGCACCTCTACGGCAAGGCCAGCGCGCGCCGCGGACGCAAGATGGGGCACCTGACTGTGACGGCGCCCACGGCCCCGGCTGCCCGTGCCACGGCCCTGCGCTGCTGTGAGCTGCTGGGGCTGCCGCCCTTCTGAGCCGCGGTGATGCCCGTGAAGGCTGGCGCAGGCCACAGCGAGTGACATGGATTCCGACCAAGGCCGATCGAGCGAGTTGTGGCGGGCTGCCAGGGCGCTGGCTGCCGGCCAGCTCGTGGCCTTTCCGACCGAGACCGTCTATGGGCTCGGAGCCCGCGCCGACGACGAGGCGGCCGTGGCCCGAATCTACCGCGCCAAGGGGCGGCCGCCGGACCACCCGGTTCTGGTGCATGTGCGCGATGAGACGGCTGCGGCATTTTTTGCCTCGCACTTCCCCGATGTGGCGCTCAGACTGATGCGGGCTTTCTGGCCGGGACCGGTCACTGTGATCGTGCCCAGGCGCGATGGCGTGGGCCTGGCTTGCAGCGGTGGCCAGGACAGCATCGGGCTGCGCTGCCCCGCCCATCCCGTCGCACAAAGCCTGCTGGCCATGTCGCTGGAGTTGGGCGTGCCGGGCGTGGCTGCCCCCAGCGCGAACCGTTTCGGCCGGATCAGCCCCACCCGAGCAGACCATGTGCTGCAGGAGTTCGGCACCGAATTCCTGGTGCTCGATGGAGGAGAGTGCCGAGAGGGGATCGAGTCGGCCATCGTCGATTGCAGCCGCGGGGTGCCCGTGCTGCTGCGGCCAGGCACTGTCGAGCGCGCCGCCTTGCAGGCCGCTGCGGGTCAGCCCCTGCTGGAGGCCGACGACCGCGCCCCGAGGGCCTCCGGCACGCTGGAGTCGCACTATGCGCCTGCAGCCAAGCTCAGGCTGATCGAGCCGCAGGACATCAATCGCCGATTGGAACAGTGGGGCGGCGGTCCCCGACCCAGCCTTGCGCTGGCGCTATATTCCGGCGAACCGCCGGCTCGGGGTCAAGGTCGCATCGCGGCCTGGCGACCCATGCCCGACAACCCGATGGATGTTGCGCACGAGATGTTCGCAGTGCTGCGCGAATTCGACGCGCTGCTGCAGGGCTTGGGTGGTGGTGAAATATGGGTCGCGCAGCCACCGGCGGACCCGCCGTGGGAAGGTGTGCGGGATCGACTGAGGCGGGCGGCCGCGGGCTGATTGGAGCTGGGATGAATTCTTCGGGTGAATCGACATTCGAGCGCGGGCTGCGCAAGGCCGCCGCTGCATTGCTGGCTGCTGTTGCCTCGCTGGCGGTGTCTGGGTGTGGCGGTTCCTCCGGAGCGATCGAGCCCTTCAAGCCCGAACGGATGATGGTCCTGGGCGACGAGCTCAGTCTGCTGCTGCCCGATGGGCGGAAATACACCGTCAATGCCTACAAGGCCGGCACCACCACGATCGACTGTGCGGTGCACCCGCTTTGGGTGCAGAACGTGGCCACCGTGTTTGGGCTGACCTTTGCGCAGTGCAACCCGAACGGCGCAACGGTCACGGCTGCGCAGATGTATGCGCAGGCGGGCGCCAAGTCGACCGATGCGGCCGCCCAGCTCAGCCAAGCCCTGTCGGCCGGCGCTTTTTCCGAAAAGCAGATCGTGACCGTCTACTTCGGCATGCACGATGTGCTCGAACTCTACGCGCAGTACCCGGCCCGGTCACAGGACTCGCTCAAGGCAGAGATCCGCGCTCGCGGCGTGGCCCTGGGCCAGCAGGTCAACAGCGTGGCCAGGGCCGGACCCGCGGTGTTGCTGGTCACTGCGCCGGACCTCGGTGTTGCGCCCTTCGGCGTTGCGGAGACGGCCGCCAAGCCCGAGTCGGCAGGGCTGCCCTCCCGCGGCCGCTTCCTTTCTGATCTCACGGACGCCTTCAACGCAGGGCTGAGGGTCACGATCATCAATGACGGGCGGCTCATTGGCTTGATCTCCTCCGACCAGATGGTGCGCGACATCCAGCCGCCCTACAACACGTTCTACGGCTTCAGCAACCTCACCACCGCCCTGTGCCGCGCCACGGCAAGCCCGCCCGCCTGCGGCACCGACACCCTGGTCGACGGCGGAGACACGCTGACCTGGGGCTACGCCACCGACCGCCTGTTCGGGCCGGCGCTGCAAAACCGCCTCGGGCAGATCGCCGCCTCCAGGGCGATCCGCAACCCCTTCTAGCAGCCCGCGTTTCAGCGGGTAAGCCCTCAGGCGCAGCGCCGCCTCGGTTGCTTACAGTCTCATCTTCGACTGACTCTGAGACTGCGGAGACTCACCATGAACCTTCTGCGTTCCAGGCTGGCCATCATCGGCTCGGCCCTGATTCTGGCGGCCTGCGGCGGCGGCGGCTCCAGCGCTCCCGAACTCAAGACCGTGCTGGTCTTCGGTGACAGCCTTGCCGATGTGGGCACTTTCGGGCTGAAGTTCACTGTCCAAAAGGCCGGTGATCCCAAAGGCTATCCAATCTGGACGCAGATCGTCAGTGATGCGGCCGGGGTCTCGGGTGCCGCCCAGTGCAACGCCTTCACCTCGACTTCATCGGGGTTCGCAGCCAGCAGCAACGCAGCTTGCGCCAACTACGCCATCGGCGGAGGACGAATCGTCACTGGCGCGGCCCAAGGCGGGTCTGCCAGCCCGCTGCGGGTGGGCACCCAGATGGCGGCGGCCCCTGCAAGCCGATTCACCAATTCCCTGGTGATGATTGACGGCGGCGGCAACGACGCGGCTGATCTGGTGGGCGCCTACCTTGGCGCAGCCAGCGGTGCGGCTGGCGCCGCAGCATTCCAGGGCTTCCTGGCGCAGCAGCCCGCATCAGCCACCCTGACATGCCCCATCGCCCAACCCGGGGCGGCAGAGCGTGGCGCCTGCGGCTACATGCTGGCTCTGGCCGACACCTTCTACAACGACATCCGCAACAACGTCCTCAATCGCGGCGCGCGAAATGTCGTGGTGCTCAACATGCCCGACATCACGCTGACGCCGCGGTTCAAGGCGGTGTTGTCTGGCGTGGCCGCGCAGGCCGGAGCGGCTGCAGCTGCCAATGTCCAGGCGCTGATCCGCTCCTGGATCGGCAGCTTCAACGCCCGACTGAACGGCCTGGCGGCCAACGATCCGCGTGTGGTGGTCATCGATTTCTACGCCACCTTCACCCAACAGGTTGCCTCACCGGGCTCCTTTGGGCTGAGCAACGCGTCCGACACCGCCTGCCCGATCGTCGGCGTCGACAGCAGTGGTCTGCCGGCCTACAACTTCCTCACTTGCACCGATTCGGCCCTTGACGCCACGCCGGGCCGCAGCGCGGGTTGGTGGAAGACGTGGCTGTTCTCCGATGGCTTCCACCCGACCCCTTATGGTCACCAAATCATGGGTGATGCGGTGGTCAGGGCGATCCGCGCCGTCGGCTGGATTTGAGCTGTGAGGGTGGGCCATCGTTGATGGCCCACTGCACCAGCGACTCGATCGCAGGCCGCGCTGCTGAGGCCTGCTCATGGTGGATCATCGCCACCACAATCCAGCGTTGGCCGCTTCGGCCGAGCGCATAGCCGGCCACCGCCACCACATCGCGCAACGAGCCGGTCTTCAGGTGTGCCCGGCCTGCTGACCTCTGCATGCGCCGAAGCGTGCCGTCTGGCGCGCCGGCGGCGGGCAGTGAGGCGATGAGTTCGGGCAGCACGGGGCTGACCCAGGCGTGCTGCAGCAGAGTGGCCACCTGGTCGGCGCTGGCTCGTTGTTCGCGGCTCAGTCCCGAGCCGTTGTCGATCCTCAAGCCCGTCCCCGGCAGCTTGGCTTGCGCCCAGCGCTGCAGGGCGGCCCTGGCCTGTTCGGGCCCGACCGACGCATGCGCCTCGGGGCTGTCGGGCGCTTCCAGGGCCAGGGTCAGCGCCAGTTGCTGCGCCATGGTGTTGTTGCTGAACTTGTTGATGTCACGCACGACTTCGGCAACGGGTGGCGAGGACCACTCGAAAGTCGGCGTTCGGGCCGGCGCGGGACCTTCACGCACCGTGCCCGTCAGCCGCCCCCCCATCCCGGACCACAGCGCCTGGAGGAAGCGACGGTCATACCCTGCGGGATCGGGGTGGGCCATCGCCAGTTGTCTCTCTCCACAGGACAAAGGGTAGCGGCCGGCCCAGCGGACCATGTTGGGATCCGAGAACTGCCCCTTGAGGAGGGTGCGCAGGTCCTCGCAGGGGCCGGCAGCCAGCGGTACCGTGGCATCCACGCGAACACCGGCCAGTTCGGGCTCGGCCACCACACGAGCCACCCCGCGAGCGGCGTCGGGCACGAAGGTGTAGATCACGGAGCGCTGGTTGAACATGAGCGCTCGGGCCTGGACGTTGTAGGTTCTCAGAGACTCGCCATCGAACTCGCCCGGACCACCGCTGGGCGCGGCGAATGCCGACTGGTCGAGCACGATGTCCCCTCGGATCTCGCGCACGCCCAGTTGCCGCACCCGTTGCAGCAGTGCCCAACTGCGCTCCAGGGTGAGCTTGGGATCGCCGCTGCCCTTGATGTGCAGATTCCCCAGCAGGACTCCCTCGGCGCCCGGTTCCTGGATGAGCCCATCGAGCCAGACGGGCGTCTTCCAGACCCAAGAAGGGCCAAGCTGGTCGAGCGCTGCGTAGGTGGTCACGAGTTTGATGACGGAGGCCGGATTCATCGGCCGTTGGGCATTGACGCTCAGCCGCTCCCGGCCGCTGAGCGGGTCGCGCACGACCACGGCAACGGCGTCGACGGGGACCTTGGCCCGCTGCAGGATCAGCAGGACATCATCGGGCAGCACAGCGGCCGCTTTGCCCGGGCTGTCTCGGGGTTCGGGTTGGGCCTGGGCCTGGCCGTACGCAGGGCACGACAACGCCGCGAGCATGCACACGGCCATCGCAGCGCCGGATGCCGGACGGCGCCACGGCCCGATGGTCGGCGATCGATGGCCAGCCCTTCGGGGCATGAGAGGGTGCTGTGGGTCCATGCGCGGATGTTCGCACGCCCGTTGGGGCCTCGGCTGCGCAGGGCGCTGTCCTACACTGAGCGCATGAAACTGTTGGCCATGGACTGCTCAACCGATCGCCTGTGCCTGGCCCTTTGCGTGGGCGGCGATGTCTCGTGCCACGAGCAGCAGGGAGGGGCGCAGGCCGGCTCGGCGCTGCTGCCCCGGGCGTCGGACCTGTTGCAGGGCGCCGGGCTGGGTTGGAGCGACCTTGATGGGCTGGCCTACGGTCTGGGGCCGGGAGCGTTCACCGGCCTGCGTGGAGCCTGCGCGGCGGCCCAGGGCTTGGCCCTGGGTCTGGGGATCGAAGCCGTGGCGGTGCCCAGCCTGCGGATCGTGGCCGAGGACGCGAGGGCACAGGCGGTGGCCCTCGGCCTGTTGACTGAGAGTCAGCCGTGCCATGTCCGCGTGGCCATGGATGCGCGCATGGGCCAGGTCTACGCTGGAGCGGGTTCCTGGGACGGCCGCCATTGGAGAGCGCTGGAGCCAGCTGCAGTGCTTTTCCCTCGGGAGGCGGCGCGCGCCTGGAGCGTCGCGCTGGGTGAAGACCGGGGCCCAGACCCTGTCGGCCTGACGCTCCTGGCAGGGTGCGGTGTGGCGTTGTTCCCGCCCGAAGATCTGGCGGCCCTTTGTCGGGCGGGGTCGACCTGGATCCAGTTCCAGGCCGACCGAAGTGCTGCGCTGGCGCGTTGTGCTCGAGAGCTCTGGCTGACGGGCCCGCGTTTGGACGCTGCGCAGATGGTGCCGCTCTATGTGCGTGATGATGTGGCGCTGACTCTGGCGCAGCGTCAGGCACGCGCCGCTGCCGTCCAAGGGCAACGGCCTTGAGAACACCCCATCCCGGGGGAGAGATCCCGCATGACTGTGTCGGCGTCCTGCAGGTGCGGCCGCTGGCGCTGGCCGACCTTGATGAGTTGATGCGCATCGAAGCCGCTTCCTATCCCTACCCCTGGAGCCGTGGGAACTTCCAGGATTCCCTAGCCCACGGCAACTGGACCATCAGCCTTTGGGGGCCGCCGCGAGAGTCTGCGCAGGAGACCCCTCCGGAATCAGTCCTGCTGGGATATGCGGTGGCGATGGAGGGTGTGGAGGAAGTGCACCTTCTCAATCTGACGGTGCATCCGCAGCACCGCCGCCTGGGACACGCCCAGCGCATGCTGAGTCGGCTCGTGGATTGGGCCGTTTCCCGTGGCCTGTGGTGGCTGTGGCTGGAGGTGCGCGCCAGCAACGAGTCCGCTCGGCGCTTGTACGAGCATTGCGGATTCGAGGAATCCGGGCTGCGCCGTGGCTATTACCCCAACGCTCGCAGCTCGAGAGAGGACGCTGTTCTCATGCGTCTGGACATGCGCGCGCGGGCGGCCGAAGCTGCCCCGACCGAGAGCGCGACCCGATGAGCTGGACTGCGCGACAAAAGGCGATGTTGCGTGAGATGGGAGTGCACTGGCCCGACCCGATCCGGCCGCCCGCCAGGCTGCCGGACGGGGCGGCTGCGGCACGCCCGATGGCAT
>CAYYYC010000006.1:0-3700 GCA_964475695.1 uncultured Rubrivivax sp. | reverse complement strand
CAAGGTGGTGCGCTTCGCCGACAAGACGCGCCACCAGGTCTTCTTGGAGCCCGAGGGCCTCGACACGCCGCGGGTCTATGTAAACGGTCTGTCCACCTCGCTGCCCGCCGCGCTGCAAGAGGCGGTGGTGTCCTGCAATCGTTGCGCCCTTTGCGCCAGTCGTCAGCACAGCGTTTTTGGCGTCGGGCAGCCCGGGGCGCACTGGATGATCGTCGGCGAGGCGCCCGGTGAGCAGGAAGATCGGCGGGGCGAGCCCTTCGTGGGACCGGCGGGGCAACTGCTGGACAGGATGCTGGCCTCCGTGGGCTTGAGTCGAACCCCACAGGGCTCGGGCAGCGCGGGTGCGCCAGCCCAACCCAATGCGCACAACCCTCGGGCCGTCTCCGGCGTGTTCATCACCAACACCGTCAAGTGCCGCCCGCCACAGAACCGCAATCCTCAACCCGAGGAGCTTGAGGCCTGTGCGCCCGTGCTTTGGCGCCAGATCGATCTGGTCAGGCCGAGCCTGATCCTGGCCATGGGCCGCTTCGCTGCGCAAGAGTTGCTTGGCTCGCAGGACCCGATCGGGCGCCTGCGCGGCAGAGTGCACCGGCTCGTTGCCCGGCAGGGCCTGGCGCCGGATGTCAGCCCAATCCCCGTGGTCGTCACCTACCACCCGGCCTACCTGCTGCGAAATCCGGCAGACAAGGCCAAGGCGTGGGAGGACTTGTGTCTGGCTCTTGACACCGCCGGCGCCGGTTAGCGGCATCGGCGCTCGCGCGTCGGCCGCTCAAGGAGACTTGCGGGGCTTGCCGGGCCGCTTCCAACCCGGCACGCTGGCCTGCCGGGCCCGGGCCACAGTGAGCTGCCCGGCCGGCGCGTTCTTGCTGACGGTCGAGCCTGCGGCGATCGTGGCTCCGTCGCCAACGGCCACTGGCGCCACGAGCACGCAGTTGCTGCCCACATGAACATCGTCCCCGATCGCCGTGGGATGCTTCTGAGCGCCGTCGTAGTTCGCGGTGATGCTTCCCGCGCCGAAATTCACCCGCCTGCCCACCGCGCTGTCGCCCAGATAGGCCAGATGGTTGGCCTTGGTGCCGTCGCCGAGGACGCTGTTCTTGACTTCCACAAAGTTGCCGATGTGCACCCCAGAACCCAGTCGCGTCCCGGGGCGCAGCCTCGCATAGGGCCCGACTTGGGAGTCTGACCCGATGACCACCGGGTTGCCCGAGCCATCGATGTGGGAGAAGGGATGGATGATGGTGTCCGACCCGATCACGGCATCGCGGATCACGCAGTGGCTTCCCACCCGCACACCTCGGCCCAGCTCCACATCGCCTTCGAAGACGCAGTTGATGTCGATTTCCACATCGCTGTGACACACCAGGCGTCCACGAACATCCAGGCGGGAGGGGTCGGTGAGTCGAACGCCCGACTGGAGCAGTTCATTGGCCACGCCCAGTTGGTGGCGACGTTCCAGGTCAGCCAGTTGGACCGGATCGTTGACCCCCAGCACTTCCAGAGGTCCGGGAGCCGAGGTGGCGACCACGCCCAAGCCCTGAGCGACGGCCAGCGAGACCACATCGGTGAGGTAGTACTCGCCCTGAGCGTTGTCGCTGGCCAAGCCCATGACGGCACGCTTGAGCCATGCCGTCGGCGCGGCCATGATTCCTGTGTAGACCTCGGTGATGGCTCGCTGGGATGGCGAGGCGTCCTTGTGCTCAATGATGGCCTGGACCGAGCCGTCGGGATTCCGCAGGATGCGGCCATAGCCACTCGGGTCGGGCAGGTCGATCGTCAGCAGCGCCAGGCGGTTGCCGTTGCCGGCCTGAATCAGGGCCTGCAGGGTTTGGCTGCGGATCAGCGGCACATCGCCGTTGAGGATGAGAGTGGTTCCGCTGTCAGGCAACGCAGGGACGGCCTGCTGTACGTCATGGCCCGTGCCCAATTGCTCCGCCTGGTGAACGCAACGGGCTGCCGGGTCGACCGAGCCGACCAGCGTCTGCACAGCGCCGCCACCGTAGCCGGTGACCACCACGGTGCAGTTGGCCTGCAGGCTCAGGGCGGTCTTCATCACATGCTCGAGCAGCGGCCTGCCCGCGAGCCGATGCAGCACCTTGGGCACACGAGACTTCATCCGCGTGCCCTTGCCCGCGGCCATGATGACGATAGCAAGGGTCATGGTGGTTCCTGGGGCGGCATTCGCCGTCCGGGACCATTATCCGTGTGCCGCGTCGCGGCCTGTGGCCAAGGCCAGGCATGGTGATGCGATCCCGCCCAGCCAGGCCCACATCGCCGGATGGTCGAAAAACTCGGGCGCCACCAAAGCCGCAGCGCCGGTGGCGGCGAAAATCAGGGCCAGCAGGCGCGCCGCTCCGCGTCCGGTTCGCGGCCACCCCGGATTGCCCCGCCGCCGGCCTCCCTCTGGGCCTTGGGTTCGGCACACGCTTCTGAGATGCATAACCGGTGACTTGACTCAAAGTCAAAAGCGTAGCGTAACAAAGCGCTGAAGTTAACCCCATGCCTCAGGGAGTCGATAAGGTGCCGCCATGCGCGACCAAAAGGCGGCGTTTGCTCGACGACTGAAGATGGCGATGGAGGCCAAGGGCTGGGCGCCGGAGCCGGCCGTGCTTGAGCGCAAGTTCAACGCCAAATATTGGGGCAAGCCGATCACCCTGCACGGAGTTCGGCGGTGGCTGCTGGGCGAGACGCTGCCGCGACATGACAAGGTGGCGGCGTTGGCGCTGCTGTTGGGTGTGGATGCGCAGGCGCTGCTGTTCGGCGCCGCAACACCGGACTTCGCCGTGGCCGAGCGTCCCGCGAGGTGGGATGACGACATCGGGTGGTCCGAGAGGGAACTGTTCCTGGCGTTCATGCGGCTGCCGGTTCCCCAAAGGCGAATCGTGCGTGAGGTGATCAGGGCCTTCGCCCTGAGCAACACCACAGCCCGGCCCGAAGCCTGAAGTGAGTGGGCCGCGGCCGCGGCCGGCCGGCCCGTCAGCGGGTCGGCGGCAGGGCCACGGTGACGCTGCGGGGCTGGGGCGAGGCCACGGGGAAGCCCGAGAGAGCCGCCGTGAACATGGCTTGAAAATCGGCCGCATCGGCACTCAGCCCCGAGGAAACCGCGCGCGCTTCCCACAGAGGAACGCTGCTGGCGCGGTCCCGCAACAGAATGGCGACCTCGCGATCTGGCGGCGGGGCGTTCAGCCACGCCGGCGAGCCCGGGTAATGCCTGTAGCCCGCCCATCCCGGAGCCCTCCAGTAGCGGGTGCCCCACCGCCACCAGAGCGGATCGGCCCATGGCGCGATGTCGTAGCGCGTGACTCGTGCCCCGATCTGAACGATGACTTCGGCGCTCTCGAGGTTTGCCGCCGGCTTGAAGCCCACGCCTGCAAGAGCGGCCCGCGCCGCATCCTCCAGAGCCGTGGTTTGCTTGCCATCGGGCCGGGCGGCCTGGGAGGGCAGCCGCTCGATGAAGTAGCTTCCTGCAGCACGACCGGCGGGCCACTGCCCGAAGCTGCTGACTTCGCTGGTGAGCTGATTCCACGAGGCGCAGCCGCCCAAGGCAACCAGAGCCAGGGCCGATGCGAATGCGCCAAGCTTTCGTCGATTCATGGTGTTCCTCCAGACTTGGGCTGCGGCTTGATGATCGTGACTGCGGAGGAGGCCTGGGTGATTGTGTTGCCGCAACCGTCGTCTTCGTCAAAGGCTTTGTCACCCT
>CAYYYC010000005.1:11388-24023 GCA_964475695.1 uncultured Rubrivivax sp. | reverse complement strand
GCCCCCCCGTCTTTGAAGTGCCCCCAACGGGCCAGGTCAGCCAGCCCCGCGCGCGCGAACCGCTCGCCGCTGCGCCGGAGGCTCAGGTCGAACAGGCCTTCGATCCGAGACAGGGGCACCGGCCGGTGCAGTTCGTCCAACGCGCTCAGCAGTCGGGCCGATCGATCGCCCGGGAACCACCCGAGGGTCACCGTGGCCTCCTGCGCCAGCCCCAGGCGCACCAGCGCCTTGGCCACGCGGCGCGCATGCAGGCCCCCCGCGCGGTCGGCCTTGAAGAAGTCCTTGCCGGACCAGGCACCCCCGCCGATAGGCACCCGCGGCCCGTAGGCATCCACCACCAGCTTCTTGCCCGACAGGCCGTTGTCGCCCTCGGGCCCGCCCACTTCAAAGGCCCCGGCACCATTGACCGTGAGCGCATCGGGCAGGTCCGGCGCGAAGCCGGGCAGGCACCGGGCGGTGGCGCACAGAACCTCCTGCAGTGCCAGCCGCACCGCACGGTGCAGCGCCACTTCATCGGACTGGGCGCGTTGCTGCAGGGAGCAGCTGAAGCCGTGCAGCCGCCAGGCCTGTGGCCGCGCTGCTTCATCGGTGTGTTCCTCCACCAGCACCAGCACCTTGCCGTCGGGGCCCAGATTCAGGCCGGGCTGCTCGGCGCGCAGGCGGTGCAGCCGCCGGGCCACTTCACCCACCAGCCAATGCTCCACCGGCAGATGGTTGGTGGCCTCCAAGGCATGGGCATACCCGATGCAGATGGCCTGGTCATCCGAGAACTCGCGGAACTCGGCTTCACCGTCCTCCAGGGGGCCGAGACACAGGTTGGAGACCACCTGCACCCGGCCGGGTGCGGGGTGCCACTGCTCGTCGTAGCCGGCGCTGGCGTAGGCCTGCCGCACCAGTGCCGCCACGTCGATGTCCTGAGCCTCGGGACAGGCCACACGGCCGGTGATGTAGACATGATCCCGATGCACCGCCACCTCCACACCCACCAGCGAGCGGGGGTCGCGCCGCCAGGCTTCCTCGACGAGGGCGTCGGCAATCGCGTCGCTGAGTTTGTCCGGGTGCCCGGGAAAGATGAATTCGGCGGGATGGAGCTTCGGGGTCATCAGGCGTCTCCTGTGGAAATGAGGGCCGAGTGGCGGGTCACGCCGGCCAGATCGGATGGGTGGGTCTGCGGGCCCAGGTAGGCCACGGCCAGGTGGGCATCGAGCAGAGTCTTGCGGTGTGATCCTGTGGGGGTGCCCACCCAGCCGTCGGTGACGATCAACGCCCGCCGCACGCGGTGGGACTCCATGTGCTCGGCCACCACATCGATGCTGGTGCCGCCGGTGGTCTTGCACACCCCGGCGCGCAGCTGCGCCGGCGTGATGTCCACCACCCGGGTGGAGAAGAGGTGGATCCTGGGGTGCAGCAGCGCCTGGCAATCCAGCGCCGCGCCATACAGCGGACCCAGGACCTGATTCATGCTGCCCGAGACATCGAGGTAGATGTGCACCAGGGCACCGCCATGGCGCGGTCGCCTCCAGGGGATTTCGGCCGCGTGCAGCAGGCTGGGCACCCCCAGGGCCTGCAGCACGGCCGATCGCCGCGACAGTGCAGGCACTGGGCTTTGGACAGCCAGCGTGCCCACGCGGCTTCGGCGCAGCCGGCTGGCGCCCCGCTGGCCGGCCACTTTGGCGATGAGCGCGCGCAGCGTGGCGCGCGGTGACTGCGCCCGCAGCGGCACCGCCGTCTGCTGCTGCAGCACATCGGCCATCGAACGCCCGCGGATCGGGTCGGGCGGCTGAGGCCACTGCTCCACCAGGCTGCGCACCAGGTCGAACACCAGCGGCGAGGCCCGGTCCAGGTCCTGATGCTGCGAGCCGTCGCCTTCGTGCCCGCCGAGCAGTCGCACCTGCTGCACCCCGTCGCCGGTCACATGCCGCAGCAGGCGCGGCAGGATTTCATAGACCTCGTCGTAGCTGGCGCCCGCCTCCGAGTACAGCGCCTGATGGATCTCGGCGGCGTGTTCCCGCCAGGCCGGGTCCACCGCCTGCAGACCTGGGCTGCGGGCAAAGCCGGCTTCGGGCCAGCCGCAGGGCGGGCGCAGCAGGCACTCGGGAAAGCGGTCGTCGCGGTAGAAGTCGCTGAAAAATCCGGTGCAGGCCGGCTCCGGAAACATGCGACACACCAGGCCGTTGATCACCGCGTCGAACACCAGGTTCTGTGTCGGCGTGACGCGAGGAAACAGCGTGGTGTGGCCCAGCAGCACATGGTGGAGCTCATGCATGACCAGCATCAGCAGCTTTTCCGGGGTGGGGGCGTGCTCGGCCACGAACGCCGGATTGATCAGCAGGCGCGGTTGCGCGCGGCACTCCACGGCGGCGGTGGGCACACGGTCGGTGGCCACGATGTCGAGCAGCCGCAGCAGGGCGCTGAGCGCGTAGGACCCGCTGGGGAAGGCATCGAGGATGCTGTCGGCCAGGGCCTGGCTGGGGTCGATCGGCAACGGTGACCGCGGCGGCAGGTTGGCAGCCTGCGCCGCGCCAAGTGCGGGGGGCATGGTCATGGTGGGGACTCCTTCAATGGAGTGGCAAGGGTGGGCGGAACCAGCAGCGAAACGCTGCGCCGCTTGGCCAGATGGCCCAGCACGGGCACTTTGGCCCGCAGCCAGATGGCGTCGGTGGCCTTGGTGAGCACGGCCAGCGCGGCCAGCGGGTCCTTCCACGGCTGGGGGTAGGCGGGCTCATCCGGAATCACGGCGCAGCCCGAGGGCAGCGGCAGCTCTTCGGCGCGCTGGTTGATGAGTTGCTGCAGGCGCTGCACCGCCGAGGCGCCGCCCGGCGCTTCAGGGTCCAGGCCCAGCGACCGAAGGATGTCCTGCGCGGTGTGGCCGCTGAAGCCGGGCGGCAATTCCACGCGCAGGGCCTGGCCGTGCCGATAGTGCCCGCTGATGTTCAGCCGGGTGATGCCCGTGCCGCCCGGACCGATCTGTTGGGCCAGGGCGCCAAGGCCGCCGTAGCGGATCACACTCTTGGGCGGCACGCTCATGTTGTGAAGCAGCGCGCCAGCCGGGTCGAGGGCATCCCGGCTCATGCGCGCTGCACCTGCTCATCGGCCTGACCGAAAGCTTCGAAGGCGCACTCCACATCCTGGGGTGTGTGCAGCGCCTTGCCCGCAAACAGGAACGCCAGCGCATTGGCCCGGAGGTGGTCGCGCGGCTCCTGCGGGTTCAGCCGCGCCAGAAGCTCCTTCAGACGGCCCCAGGCGCGGTACCGGCTGTGGCTCGCGTGGATGGTTTCGCTGAACTCCGGCGCTGTGGCAATGCTGCGGTAGGTTTGCGCGATCTGCGAGGCCACTGCCGCATTGAGCCGGCCCACGGCGCCGGTCTCGAACAGATGCACGATGGCGGCCTCACGCGCGCCTGGAGGCAGCTGCGCCAGTGAATCGGCCACCACACGAGAGGCCTCGGCCTTGGGCAGCCGCGCAGCCCGAGCCGCAAGCTTCAGGCGCTCCAGCGGATCGGCGGTGGCCAGGATCACGCGGAGGGGATCGAGCGGGCTCAGGCTGACCGCGCGCAAAGCCTCGCGATGGGCCGCCAGGACCTTCACCTCGTTGACCTTGGCGCCGTGCGCGCGCTGCGGCAAGCCGCATTGCAGCGCCAGCAGCGCGCTGTGGCCGAACGCCGCATCGGGCTGCAGCGCGAGGGTGCTCGCATGCACCGCCAGCACCGCCCCATAGAGCATGTTGGCTCGGCGCGGACTGAGCTCCAGACCCGCAGCGGCCAACAGTGGGAGCAGCGCATGCACATAGTCGGCCGCAGGGCCGGCCAGATCCCGCTGCAGCACCTTCAGGATGCTTCGCGTCAGAGAAAGGCCCGCGTGAAGCGCGGCCGCATCGGCCGGGCCGATCGCCCGGTCCTCGGCTTGAATGACGGCCATCTGCTCGGCGCGGGTGAACGCGGACCAAGCCGGCATCGGCACCACATAGGCGAACCGGTCGGCCAGCGCGGTGTCCAGCGGCTCTGATCCGGTGTAGGGAGCCTGGTCATCATCATCCTGGCTCGGCGGGTTCATCGCCGCCCAGCGGTGGCGCAGGCCCTCGATGGCCAGCCCCTGGACCTTGCGCTCGTGGATGATGGGAAACAGCTTGTTCTGCACATCGGGGCGGCAGCGACTGATCTCGTCGAAGATCACGGCGCCGGCACCCCAGATGGCCGCGGGCGTCTTGAGGTACTCCAGGGTGCGGTCGGGCCCGGGAACGGGAAACCCCACCAGGTCGTCAAAATTGAGCAGGCTGGCGTTGTAGTGCCGCGCGCTCAGGCCAAGCGCGGCAGCCACCCGGGTGAGCAGAAGGCTCTTGGCGGTGCCGTGCGGGCCGATGAGCAGCAGCGGTTGCTCGGTGGCCAGGGCCGCCAGCAGCACGGGCTCGATCGGGCGCAGGCCCACAAGGCCCAGAGGCTGCAGCCAACCCGCTGCAGGCGGGCGCGTGGTTGCCGGGGCAGGTGCTTCGTCGCTCAAGTCGCTCTCCTGTCGTCCAAGTTCTCCGCGGGCGCGGCGAAGCCTGGACGGGGAGGCGACACCGACGCTTTAGCAGCATTTGTGGATCGCCCTGCAAGTTGTCACTTAAATCGGCGATTCGGGCCCACGCCCCGAAGGACACGGCCCGCACAATGAAAAAAAGCCCTGCGCACGCGGGCGGAGGGCTTGGCTCTGGCGCGCCTTAGCGCGCTCCCCTTGAGGTTGCCGACGAACCAGGTTCATCAGCCACATCCGCCCTTGTGGGGCGAGTCCACCTTGCCGGGGAAGGCAGGTTGGCATGAGCTTGGGCTCAACTCCGAATGCGAGTCAAAAGTATAGCGCCAGGGGTCGAGCCTGTCCAGCACGGGGCGGTGCGACGATGGCGCCGCCTGGGCCCTTCGCCATCCCCAATGGTTATCATGATTCAGTCGCAAACAGGGAGTCCGACCATGAATTCGCTGATTGTCAAGTTGTTCGTCTTTGTGACCGAAGTCTTCTCCGGCATCATCATCGGCCTGGTGCTGCTTGCCGGCGTGGTGGCCATGTTCACGTCGAACTTTCTGGCGGGCCTGGCCCTCGCCGTGGGCGGCACGCTTGTCGTGGCCGTCTTCTTCGGCTTCTTTGCCATCTTCATCGAGATCCACAAGGACTTGCGGGCGATCCGCGAGATCGCCGAGCGCCGCGGCTGAGCCGGCACGGTTTCGCGCAACGGGAGCGGTGGATTGATCGGCGAGCGCCTGCGGCCGGTGCTGGCATCGTGCCGGGTGGTCACCCTGGATGTGCTTTCCGGGCTGTCCGTGCTGACCCACAACACCCTGGCACTGATCGGCCTGGGGGCCTTTGCGCTCCTGCTGCTGCTGATGCTGGAGCCTGCGGTCCTCAAGCGCCTGGAAGGGCAGATTCACTCGGTGCTGATCGCCAGCCAGCTCGAACCCGAGCCGGGCCGGCACCGCAAACCGGTGCTCGAGCCCTCGGCATTGAACACCGAACAGCGCCGGGTGGCCGAGTGGCTGGCCCGCCGCCATCAGGTGGCGGTGGAACCGGTGGCGGCTTTGGTGATGGAGGCCGAGAGCCTGGCGCGAGGCTCGCCGGTGACGGCGCACCTGATCCTTTCCCTGATCGCGGTGGAGTCGGGCTTCCATCCCTTCATCGAGAGCGGCGCCGGCGCGGTGGGTCTGATGCAGGTGATGCGGGTGATGCACAAGAAACGCTTCGAGGCCTACGGCGGCGAAACCGCGACCTTCGACCCGATCGTCAACCTGCGGGTGGGCGTTCAGATCCTCAACGACTTCATCCGGCTTCAAGGCGGCAATGTGGATGCCGGGCTGCGCAACTTCCTCGGCGGCTTCGACCTCAAGGAGGACGGCGGCTATGTGGCCAAGGTTCGCTTCCTGGAGGCCTCGCTCAATGCGGTGGCCGCCGGCCTTGCCGTTCCGCAACCGCAGGGCCCGGGGTTGCCGGCGCCAGGCGAGCAGGCCACACCGGCGGGCAACACCGCCTCGGCAAGCACCAAGTAACTCTCTGGGAGTCACATCGATGCCAACCTGTCTGATACCCCTGAGCCTGCGGGCCCGATTGGCCGCGATGCTCGCCACGGCGGCCGTGGTCGCCCCGGTGGCCGCCGCCGCGGCCGATCTGCCCGCAGCGGTTGCCGGCATGCCCTTTGTCGGCTGCGATGGCCAGGCGGCCGCTCGAGATTCCCTGGACTGGACGCTGGTGGCCACCGGCGATCTGGTGCCGGCGGATTCCCAACAGGCCAACGCCCGTTCCCTGGACCCGTTCCTTCCCGTCTTTCGGGCCGGTGGCCTGGTGCTGGGCAACCTTGAAGGCGCGATCACCACCCACCCCACGCCCAGAAAGCGCTATGTGCCGGGACGCTCCTATGCGTTCCGTTTCCCGCCGGCCACGGCGCAGCTGTTCAAGGACGCCAACTTCCATGTGATGTCGGTGGCCAACAACCACGCCCACGACTACGGCCCGGTGGGCTTTCAGGACACGGCGCGCCTGCTGGCGCAGGCGGGCATCGACACCACGGGCCTGCCGGGAACCATCGCCATGAGACAGGTGGGCGGCCTGAAGGTGGCGGTGGTGGCCATGGCGCATTACGCCGCGTTCAACAACGTGCTGGACTTGGACCGCGCCGCGCAGGTGGTGGCCAAGGCAAAGGCCCAGGCCGATCTGGTGGTGGTCTATTACCAGCTCGGCGCCGAGGGCGCGGCGGCGGCCGTGCTGCCGCAGGGGCCCGAGACATTTCTTGGCGAGTCACGCGGCGATGCCCGCGCTTTCGCCCAGCGCATGGTGCAGGCCGGCGCAGGCGTTCTGATCGGCCACGGGCCGCATGTGCTGCGGGCTGCGGAATGCATCGCCGGCACCCCCGTGCTGCACTCGATCGGCAACTTCCTCAGCCACGGAGGCCTGAGCGTGCAGGGGCTGCCGGGGATCACCGCCCTGCCCGAGTTCCTCTTCGACGCCTCGGGCAAGTTCAAGGGCGTGCGGGTGCACTCGGTGGCCTTCGGTCCCGACAAGCTGCCCCAGTTCGACGCCAGCGGCCGCGGCGCCCTGCTGATGAACTGGCTCAGCCGCCGGGCCCAGGCTGATCATCCCGGCTTCAAGCCGCTGGTGCTGCCCACCATCGGCATGGCGCTGGAGGAGTTCGAGCGGTGGGCCCAGGGGAATGTGCCGGGGCCAGGCGCTCGCGGCAGGGCCAACCGCTAGGCCACAACACCCGAAAACACAAAGGCCCGGCAAGCTGGGCCGCCGGGCCTTTGACTGCACCATCACGCACGGCCAACCGTGCTGCGGCACTCACCCCATCAAAGCGGATCCTCGACCGGCTTGCTGCTCTCGGTGGCCGTCGGCACCGAAATGTTGGCGCCCCTGGCCACCTTGATGAAGGTGGCGATCGTGGAGCCGCCGTCGCTGACGATCTTCTGAAGCACCGGCACCGCATCCTTGACGGGGATGGCCCGGGTGATCATCATGGGATTGGAGGCCACGCCCTGCAGGATGCCCTGGGCTGACTTGATCAGGCCCGGCGCCTGCAGCAGACCGATGCCGAAGTTGAACAGCGCCTGGCCGATGCGCTTCTTCTTGGCGTCATCGAGGTTGTTGACCATCTGCTGCAGGTCGCCCGACTTGGCCCGCTGCTCGGCCTCGGCCGATTCGGACTGATAGATCTGGGCCGCGCGGGCCTGCTTTTCCTTCGGGTCGGTGATCGCGTTGAGCTCGGCCTGCTCCTTGCGCTTGCGCGCGAGGTCCTCTTCGCTGGCAAAGGCCGCGTTGATGCTTTGCAGGGCGCCGGCCGCCGTCACGCTGAGCACCGCGGTTCTGGCCAGGAAGTCTGCGACCTGCGCACCCACATCGCCGCCGCCGGCCGGACGGCCGCCGCCCAACATGCCGCCGAGCCCGCCAAACTGCGCCAGGGCCGGGGTCGCGAAACCCGCGCCAGCCACCAGGGCAACCACCAAATTCCTGCGCATCTTCATAAAGGTCCTTTCAAAAAAGATGACTCAAGGCACAACAACTATTTCACCGCCGCCGCAGAGACCCGCTTCCTGAACTCGGCCATCAGGGCGTCGAACCAGGCCATGGACTGCACGGCCACAAACTCCCGCAGCTGGGGCTCGGCGATGTTGGACGCCTCCGTGCGCTGCGCCGCCTGGATCTGCCGGGCCGGCGCGGCGCCGCCGACATCACCCAGGCGCAGGATCAGGCCATTGACGACCGTGGCTTTGCAGCGGCCGCCTTCACAGGCCACATTGTCCGGGCGCAGGGCAGCACCGGCCTGGTAGCACAAGGTCGGAGCCGCAGGCTTTTTCAAGACGCCGGACCACTTGAAGTTGCCGATGTCCAGCATCTTGGCGGTGGTGTCATAGAAGGCATCACCCACCTCGACCACCTGAAGCGTAGGCGAGGCGTTCACCGCGGCCTCCACGAACATGTTGATGAAGGGAGGCTGGTAGGCCGATCGATCGCTGAAGTAGTCGGCCGTGGCGCACCGCTGAACATTGGTGGCCCCAGGCTTGGCAATGCCTTCGAACCGCACGCGGTCGCCCCGGCGCGGCGCGGGCGTGTCGTTGGAGATCCGCGAAAAATTCAGGACGATCTCCCCACCGTCGAGCGCAGCCTTGGGCTCGGCGCCTTCGCCCAGCTCCAACGGCATCCAGACCTTCTGCCCGCGAAAGCTCACATCAAGCTCGCGAAAGACGGTGAAGGCCGCCACATCGGCCGGATTCAGGCCGGAGGCGGGAACCCAAAGGCGGTTGCCCTCGGCGCGGGAGACCGTGAGGTCACGCACCTCCAGCCGCGCATTCTTCGCAAAGTTGCCGGCGAGCTTGAGGACGGAGTTCTTCACCGCCACATCCATGCCGCTGCGGGTGGACAAGCCTCGGTTGTTGACGCGCTTGATCTTGTAGGGCTCAACCACCACCTCCGAGAAGTGGACCCTCATCTTGGAGTCCACCAGACGCACCGAGGTGGCCACCGCGAAGTCCTCCTCGGACTCGGTGCTCACGCCCTGCGCATTGCGCGAGCCTTCGTTGCGATAGACCTCGGACTTGGCGATGTCGAACTGCGCGAAGAAGTGGGGCAAGTCGGTGCGCGACTCCTTGGTCGGCGAGGACGCCGGGAACTTCGTCCAGTCGACACAGTTGGCCTGGGCCTGCACCCATCCCATCGTGGTCTTGAAATTGGTGTTCACCGGCACGATGTTGAAGCGCGAGGAGAACCCCAGGTCCTTGACGAACTGTTCGGCCACCACGCGCTGGTCGTCGGCGACTTCGCCGAACTCCTCAAAGCGCGTGACGGGCAACAACCCCGGCTTGGCGCTGTCGTCGGCGGCCGATTCGAAGACAAACTGCAGCGATGCCCCGTCTTCCAGGTCTCTCATCAGGCGCGACTCGAGGGCGGAATCGCCGTGCTCGAGTCGCACGATCGAGTGTCCGCTGTTGGCCGCCACCACCTTCATGAACAGGTCGGGGCCGGGCTTGTCGACGCGCTTGGCCTCGACCGATTCACCCTTTTGAAAGCCGATCTCGAAGCCGCCATCAAGGACCAGAAACTTGCCCGACCGGCCGACGATCTTCACCACCGAAGCCTTGGGGTTGAAGACCTTGGCGGCCTCGCCCACGAGATGATCCACCTGGGACATCACGTTCTCGACCACCTTCTGGTTGATCAGCGCGCGGGTGGCGGGCAGCGCCGCCTCCTGGGCCGAGAAGGTGAAGGGGCTGTAGAGCGTGTCGGACAGGGTGTAGGCCACCTTGCCCTTTTCAGGCTTGATGATCTGCAGCGTCAGCGTCACGGGGATCTGGTAGTCCACCAGCCCGGCGCGGTTGGACCGGTAGACCGAGGCGCGGGTGACGGACAGCACCATCGCGTAGCTGGCCGACACGGGCACACGGAACCGCGCATTGCACTGGCCATCCGGGATGAATTCGAAGGTGCCGCCCGTGCCGGCGTTGGCCACCTGCGAGGCATGGACTGTGGACTGGGGAAAGGCGCGGGCCACAGCCTCCTGAAAGCGCCTGATGATGGCCACATCCGGGCGCGAGGCCTCGTCCTTGAGTGCGGCCACGACGCTCTTTTGCAGGGTGGGGTTGGGCTTGTCGCCCGAAACCCCCTCCAGCACGGCCACCGGAAACAGAAAGAACTGAGACTGGGCAAAGGCGCTTGCGGAAAAGGCCAGGCACGCAGCCGCCGCCGCAAGGCTGGGAGCGGCCCTCATCAGCGGTCCCGGAAGCTCGGGCACTTGCCCTCGATGCACACGAAGATCTTGTTGCCGCGAGACTCGAAGCTGAGCTTCTTGGCTTCCTCGTACTTGTCGCTGATGTCCAGCGCCGCTTCTTCCAGCTGGGACTTGAATTGCCCCCGAGCCGTGACGGTCCACTGCTGAGCGCCATCGCCGGAGCTGCCTTCCTGGATCTCATCAGGCGAAGACGCCAGTTTCTCCAGCGCGCGCTTGAAGTCACGCTTGAGGCGGGCCGGGATGTCCAGCCGGCTGTAGAGGACCACCGAATAGGACTGGCCTTGGCGGGCCACGCGCTGGAGGTCTTGCGTGGCTTCCTCACCCACGATCTTGGCCAACTCGGTGGCCATGGCCTGGGCCAGGTTGTCACGGCAGTTGGCGTCGATCGAGCCTTCCGCGCGCTTGGCGATGGTGCCGCTGACCAGGCTGTCGCCGGTCTCCACATTCGTGGACTGCAGCACCAGGCTGCCCGAGCAGACCACCCCTCCCGTGGGCGAGCGGCCCTCGATGTGTGTCTTGGCGGTGCCGTAGACGATGTACTTGGCCGAGAAGTTGCCGCGACCGGCCTTCTGCATGTAGTCGTCGAACTTCTGCAGCTTCTCGATTTCGGAGATCAGCAGTCGCCGGCCGCCCTCGACGCGGAAATCCCGCTCGGAAACCAGAGACAGGCCATAGGGCCGGACGGTCTGCTCGAGGCGGCCGACGATCATCGAGGAATCCTCGGGCTTGGCGTTGCCCAGATCGGGGAAAGTCTGCCTCATGGAAAAGTTGACGACATCCTTCTGCTCGGCGCGATCGGTCTGGTCAACGAAGGACGACGAAGCGCTCTGGGACTTGCTCGCCGATGCGCTCTCGGAGTTGCGCGCATACGCGGCCTGGCTCGAGGAGCTGGCGGCCAGGGCCTGCCGATCCGAGGCGGCGTAGCGGGTGTCGCGCGAGCCCGCCACCTGCGTATCGCGGGCGCCGGCAACCTGGGTGTCGCGCGCGGCGGCATAGCCGGCTCCGCGGCCATCGTTGGCGGCCACGGCGCGCTGATCACGCGCCGCATAGGCCTGCTGGTCACGCGCCGCGAACGCCCGCTGATCGGAAGCGGCAACCCGGGTGTCCCGGCTCGCCGCCAGCGAACTGTTGGAGCGCGAGGCCGCCGAAACATTCTCCCGGGAGGCGCTGGCCGACTGCGAGGAGGCCGACTCCGAGGCCCCGGCCTTCATGCTGCGGTCGTAGTTGGACGACTTGTCGTGCGAGTAGGCGATCTCGGTGGTCAAGGGCTTGGAGGGGTCCAGCCGGGTCCCCACGCCAAAGTATTCGTCGATGACGAAGAGGACCTTGGCCGCTGCCATGGCGCTGGTGCTGCCGACCCCGGCCTGACGCGCCAGCGCAAAGACCTTTTGACTGTCCACATTGAGAGTGGTCCTGGCGCCGACGATGTCACCTTCCACCCGGAATGTGGTCTTGAGGTTGTCGCTGAGCTGCTTGCGGATGTCGTTTGCGGCGGCCACCATCTTGGGGTCATCCGGGTTCACGCTCATGCGCAACTTCAGCACGGCGGCGATCGCATCGCGCTCGGCGGCCTCTCGCGCCAGGCGCCGTGCCGTGGCCATGTCGCCGCCATTGGACTTCAGGCTGACTTCGGCTTCGCCTTTGACATCGACCACTTGGGCCATGGCCAGCGGAGTGCCCGCCAAGGCCGCCACGGTCAGGGTGTGGAGCAGGGTCTTCTTGAGGTTCATTTCGGTGCTTTGTGCTCAAAGTTGTGGAAACGGTGTCGGGACCCGCGGGTTTCGGAACCCGCGATGACCCGGCAAGGCGGCGTTGATTCGTTTGCCCCTGACAAATGGCAAGGTCTTGCGTGATCGTGACAGACGCTATTTTTGTCAAAGAATTGGTAAAAACACCATATCGTGTTGATTTTGAGCGCCATTCAGGGAAAACCCTGAAACGGGTCATTCTCTGCCCGCGGGCTTGGACAGCCAGAGCAACGCCACGGTCAGAAGAGGCCCCGCCGCCAGGATGCCCAGGGCCAGGGGTGTCAACCGCACCAACTGCGCCAGGTGTGCCATCAGCGCCAATTGCGCCAAGGCCTGGACAGCGGCCACCCGCCGCAGACGCCGCCGCCAACCGGCGGCCGCCGGAAACATCATCAGCGCCAGGCTCAGCACGATGTCTGCCGCCACCGTGGCGATCAGGCCCAGGGAGCCGCCGGCGCCATTGACCTGCCAGGCCTTGTCCAGAACCCACCAGCCGCCCGCCGCCAGGGCGAGCGCGAGGATCGTCCACACCCACGGCAGGGCCGACCGGGTGGCTTGCATCGGCACGGGCCCGTTGACCGCGGGCTGAATGGGCGTCGTTTGGGTGGGCGTCGTTTGGGTGGGCGTCGTTTGGGTGGCCCGAGG
>CAYYYC010000005.1:0-11288 GCA_964475695.1 uncultured Rubrivivax sp. | reverse complement strand
TGGGCGTCGTTTGGGTGGGCGTCGTTTGGGTGGGCGTCGTTTGGGTGGCCCGAGGCTGGGGCGTGGCCTGGTCCTGCGGCCGGCCCAGCGCCAACAGGGCCACACGCAGATCGTTCAGGCCCGACTGCGCCCGCTCCTCATCGACAAGCTCCAGCAAAGCCATCACCCGCGCCTGCACATCGGGGGAGCGCAAGGCGGGCTGGAGCCGCCAGGCATCCTGCAGCATCCGCGCGGTGGCGTGGGCCAGCACACTCCAGGGTTGAGGCAACTGCTCCACCGCAAAACCGCGGTGCCAGTCGGCGGCCCAGTGCCCGCGCTGCAGGTCGAAGGGCTGGCTGAAGTCGCTGGGCGCGCTCAGGCCGGCGCGCTGCATGAAGGCGCGCCAGTCGGCCTTGATGGCCTGGCGCAACTGGGGGTGCTGCAGCTCGGTGGGCAAGATCCACAGTGGCTTGAGCAGCGGGTCGTAGGCGCACACGGCGTTGCCGAAGTCCACCATGCGCACCAAGCCGGGCGGCTCTGCCTCGCCCGGATGGATCACCATGTTGGGCAGCTTCAGATCCAGCTGCCAGACCCCCGCCTGGGCGATGGTGATGACCACGCCCACCGCATCGGCCAGCGCGCGGGCTCCAAGGCTGGGGCTGACCGCGGCCCCTTCCAGCCACTGGGACAGGGACAGCCCGCCGTGCTGCATCTCCACAGTTCCGGCCACCAAATCGCTGCGCAGCACTTTGGGCACTGCTGCGCCCCGCTGCCCGAGCAGGTCCAGCAGGTGGAGCTCCCGGGTCTGCAGATACGGCAGGTCGAAGGACTTGATGTGGGTGGCGGTGGACATCGGTGCAGGGTTCAGGGTGCGGGGGTCAGGGGCCAAGCCAGGCCAGCGCGGCCGAGGCGTCATCCTGCGAGCCCGCCGCCACGGCGGCCTGGACCAGCGATTCACACAGGTAGCGCAGGTCTGCGGCGGAAGGCCGTGAGCGCCCGAGCGTGGCCAACAGGCGGGCGACCTCGCTGGACGGCACATGGGCTCCAACCCCGTCGCTCATCAGCAGGACGGCCACCGAGCCGGGAATCGGCACGCTGGCGCAATGCACCTGCTCGCAGACCTCCGAGCCCACGAGCTGCCAGGGATGGCCCTGGGCATTGGTGTCCACGGGCAGCCGCGTGGGTTCGCGCCAAGGCGACCAGGGCCAGGCCCCGCGCGTGAAGCAGCGGATGATGCTGTCGCCCACGCTGGCCAGCAGCATCGACTGCCCCACCCGACGCGCCAACAGCAGGGTGGCCGCCGTCTCGGGATGTTGCGCACGCATCTGATGGTGCAGCTCGAAGACCGCTGCGCGCAGGCCCTGGAGATCGTCGATGCCGCGCAGCCGGTCCACCGCCTGCGCCACGAGCCATCGGGCCGCATTGCCCGCGTCGGGGCAGCTGTTGGCCCCATCGGCCAGGGCCCAGATGCCGACGCGGTCATCCCGCGCCACGGCATCGTGGCCCAGTTGCCCGGGCACGCCCTCGTTGACGCACTCGCCGGAAACGACGGCCAGCTCAGGCATTTCAGCCCACGGCCCGGGGGCGCGGCGTGCCCTCATGAGCCGCGGCCCGCGGCGCAATCTCCACAGTGATGTGGGCATATTGCGAAGGCTGGTCCGTCGGCAGGACACCGCCGGGCTGGTCTGCCGCCGCCCCGGTGACCAGGCGCAAGGCCACGCCCGGCTCCAGTCGGTACATGCGCTCGCGTTCCAGCACCAGGCCCTGGACGGTGCGGCAACTCAGCGAAGCCTGAGCGGGGACGGCCACATAGGGCTGCCCGAAGACCTCGAACACCATCAACTGACGGCGCGACACATAGACCGCATCAATGTCCACCCGAGGCAGCGGCTCGTCCTGTCCGCCCTCCCGCTGCGCGCGGCCGAGCAGCACGGGCAGGGGCATGTCCAGGCTGCGCTGGCCCCTGGCGTCTTCGATCTGCAACCGGATGAGTGCTGCGGCCGAGGGCGGGCCGGCCTCGGCGGGGGCCTGGGCCCAGCGCGCGCCCACCGAACCCGCGACGGACTCTGCGGCCGCAGGCGCTGAGCCCCGCGCCGACGCCGGCTTGCGGTGCGGGCCACCGAGCACGGCATGCGCCTCAAAGCGGATCTTTCGCCCCTTGAGGTTGACCATGTAACTCTCGTCCTCAGTCAAGTCGTCCAGGTGCGCCGGCTCGAGCGTGACCGAGGCGAAAAGGTTGGGCGCGGCCACCACCGTGGAGCCGCGCGTGGAGCGGTACTCCACGGGAACCAGCTGCCGCAGGAAAGACTCCCGATAGCCCTCGATGTGGCGCTCATGTCGCGAGAGAAAGTCCTCCAGACGGCGCATGGTTTCAGCGTCCAGGGCCCGAATGACCAGGGAGTCGAGGCTGAACTGGCTCTCCAGCAGCACCGCCTTGAGGTAATGGCCCTCGATCTCATCGAGCGCAGTGCCCACCGCTGCATTGATCACGGTCTTGAGCTCCAGCACGATGCCCTCGGCGAAGTCGTCCGTGGGGGATGACTTGAGGATCTGTGGTCCGCTGGAGCCACTGTGCCGTTTGAAGATGTCAAGGAGACCCATCGGATTGGCCTTTCGCTGCTTGTGTTTCAACCCGAAAGTGCTCGCAGGAAGCCACGGTCACCGTCAGGCGCGCCTCCAAGTCCAAGAACTCGCTGCGCAGCACATCGTAGAGCAAGGCGGCGAATTCCTGACTGCTGAGTGCCGCATGGGCCCAACGGGGCAGAACCAGGCGCGCCCGCGGGTTGCGGCGCAGGGCGTGCTGCGCCTCCAGGGCTGCGCCGATCAGTTCGCGCACCGCGGCATCGCGGCCCATGGCACGGTCGCTCACGGCTCGAAAAGCCCACGCAGCAGGCCCATGCCCAACAGGCTGGCCGCATGCACCCGCGCGCCAGAGGCCGGCGGTTGCACGATGACCCCCATGGCCAGCCTCTGGCCGGCCAGCACACTGGGCTGCGCACCGGCCCAGGCCGAGAGCCGGTCGACATCCACCATGGCCACCATCAGGGTGGCTCCAGCCGACACGGGGTCCTTGAAGCTCACGGTTCCGGTCTTGACCGCCAGGCCGCAGGCCTGGGCGCAATTCTTTCCGAAGGCCGCCCGCACGGCGCGCGCGGCAGTGCCCTCGCCCACCCATCCGGCCTGCTCCGGCTCCACGGCCGCAGCCATGCCGGCCACCACCGTGCGCGCGGCCGCGCGAAGCTGGGCGCTCGCCGCCGACGGTGCGGCCGGCGAGGCTGTGTCGGCGCCCTGCCTTCGGAGCAAAGCCGGCTGAGGCGCGGGCTTCCCCTGCCCAAGCGAATGCAGCGCCGCACCCATGTGGGCCAGGCCCAAGGCGCCGATGCGCGCATCGCCCCCGCCAATGACCGACTGCACGGCCTGAGCGGTGGCCCAGTAGGCCTTCTGGCCGGCCGCCCCCGTCGGCGGCTTGGCCCGCCCCTGACGGACCGCATCGTAGTCACGCCACGGCAGGAACCCCTCAGCCGGTCCCACATCGGGCAGGGCCAAGCGCCCAATGAAGCCGGGAATCCAGTGCGGCCTGTCGGGATCGGCCAAGCCCGCGCGCCCACAGCCGGGGGCATTGGGCTGCTCGCACCCCTGGTTGAAACCGAGCTCGCGGGCATGGTGGCGGGCCTGACGCATCACGGTGCAGCCGCGCCGCAGGGGCGCGGCGCCGCCGGGCGCCGCCTTGCCGGGCGCATCGTCACAGATCACCTGACGCTCCCACCACTCGTTGCGCTTGCTGACGGTGCCATCCACCTGGCCCGATGTCTTGATCTGGTTGCGGATGTCCGCATCGGTGACCGCGGGCTGTCGCGCCAGTGCCAGGGCATGCACCAGCTTGGTCGTGGAGGCGGGCGGCGACTCCACCAGCAGCGCGGCCAGCTGTCCCATCGGCGCCAGCGCCGGGGTGCGGCAGCGCGACCCGTGACACAGCATTCCCAGAACATCGCCCGAGTCGGCATTCATCAGCACCACCGAGACCGAGCCGGCCAGCGAAGGGTCGAATCCGAAAGCCGGGCAGGCGACTGCGCCCTCCAGGCAGCCCCGCAGTCTGTCGAGGTGCCTTTGCGCCGGCAGGTTCAGGGTCAGGGCCCAGGTGGCCTGCCGCTCGTGGTCCTCGGGCCGAATCAGGGGCCGACTGCGCAACGCCAGCTCAGCGGCCATCGCGGCAAAGGAGCCGTCCCGGGGCAACCCCGACGCCAGCTGCCAATCCACCGAGGCGCCACAGGCCACGGGGTTGCCCAGCAGCAGCACGCGGCCGGTGGGCGTTGCGGCCTCCAGGCAGGCCGATCCCCGGGTCCATTGCAGGTTCTCCGACAGCAGCCGAGGAATGGCCTGCAGCGCATCCGGCGAGCCATCGAGCACCACCTCCCGACTGCCCAGCGCCCACGACAGGTCCACGGCAAAGTCCGCGCAGCGAATTTCATGGCCGACCTTGGCATGAGCCGCCAGCCAGGCCTGTCGCAGCCATTGGTCGGACGCAACCGCGTCCAGCCCCAGGCGCGCCATCAGGCGGGCCTGCATGAGCGCGCGCAGCCGCCAGGCGCAGGACTGCTCCAGCGGCTGCACGCCGGCCGGCACCGCGGCGGTGTCCGTACCTTGCGGCTGAGCCTGACCCATGAGCGCGACCAGCGCCTCGATACGGCTGATGCGCTCCTCGGGCCGAAAGACGCTGCCGGCGGCCGTCTGCGCGCTTCGCTGCCACCAGGCCGCAGTCACCAAACCCAACAGGGTGAGCACCACCAGGGCAGCCACCATGCGGACCAGGCGAGCGCTATAGGGAACCATCGCGCCGCCCCGAAGTGGCCCGGGCTTCCAGACCCTGGACCTGAAGCACCGCAGCCAGGCCCATCAGGGGCGCTGCGATGGAGGAAAAGCCTATGCTCACCAGCGGCGTGCCGATGCCCGTCAGCGGAATCCAGCGCCAATTGCCCAGGAAGGTCAGCACCGTCTGCAGCAGCGTGGCCATCAGCAGAAAAAAGCCGGTCATGGCCATGACCTGCGCCGCGCCATCGCGCAGCGTGAGATAGCGCCTGGCGATCCAGGCCGCCAGCAGGGCACTGCCGGCGCACAGGACGATGAAGATTCCCACCGCAACCTTGGCGCCCAGTGCGCCGGCCAGCAGTGTGGGCATGTAGTCGCTGAGCGTCTGCAGCGGCAGGCACACCCCGGTGCCGCTGCACCAGGGCAGCTGCGCGATCCCATGCCCCCAAGGCCCCGCCGACTGCGCGAAGGCATCGAGCCGGGCGAAGTCGCTGATCGGAGCGGTCCAGGGATCGGCCATCAGCGCCAGGCGAGCCTGCAGCTTGTCCGTGGCCAGCGTGGCCGCCGCCCCAAGCCCAAGCACCAGCATCAGCACCGAGGCCGGCCCCAGCCCCAGAACGACCAGCACGGCAGCCACGCCAATGAGCGTGACCATCAGCACCGCGCCAAAGTCGCGAAAGCCAACGCCCACGATGGCTGTGGTGAGGATGAACCAGCAGACGAAAGCGCCCAGCGGGGCGCCCAGGCGGCGGCGAATCGCCACACCGGCCGCATCCCTGGCAAAGAGCCAGGATCCCAGGGCAATCGAACCGGGGGCCAGATTGTTGGCCGCATGCGTGACACGGGACAGGCCCACTGTGAGCCCCGCAGCCAGCGTGGCCATCGAAAACTTGTAGGCCTCGGAGCCCACGGCCGGACCGGCCAGCGCATAAGCCGCCACCACGACAGGAATCAGCAACAGAGCCACGGCCGCAGGCTGGGCGAGCACCCGCCGCGCCGGCCAAAGCCCCAGGCCCCGCCACGCCGCACTCAGAGCCACGACGCCCATTCCGGCACCGACCAGCACAGCCTGTCGGGTGGCCTGATTGCCAAAGGGGTTCAATGGGAAGGCCAGATGGCCCAGGCCAAAGGTGGCGCTGGCCGAAAGCACCAAGGCCAGGCCCAAGGCCAAAAGGCTTGTCACTCCGGCCGCGGCCGCCAGCCCCAAGGCACCGGCCCGCCACGCGCACAGACCCATCAGGGCCAGGGCCGCCAAGGCCCACACCGGTGCCCCAAGCCTGAGCAGTTGCTCCAGGGCCCGGCCGCGCTCGGCAATCGCTGCGGGGTCGTCCATGAGCCGCGCAATGTCCCAGCCCACCGGGCGCAGACGGTTGCTCGCGGCGTCGTAACGCACGCCGTGTGCGGCCACAAGGGCTGCGAACCACGGCAGGGGTGCGGCCGCAGCCTGGGATGGGGACAGGACCTCGAACTGGGCCCGGGCCGCGGCGATGGCGGTGATCTTGCTGCGCAGGGCCATGAGGGACTGCTGCAGCGCCGGATTTTCCTGGCGCGCCGCCTCGAGCGCGGCAGCCAGCGACTCGTAGCGGGCCTGGATGCCCTGGAGATGCTCAAGCGCCTGCGCATCGGCCTGCGCGGCGCCGGGCCCGACCACGGCCTGCAGGTCACTCAGGCGCCGGCCCGTGAGGCAGTCCACATCCTGCAACTCATGGCCTGTCCAGCGCTCGCAATAGGCCGCCGCACCGCGCGAATCCTGTGGCGCAAGCGCGGGCAAGGTGAATTGCGCTTCGTCCAGTGCGCGGGCGATGGCGACTTCGCGAACCCGCCCGGCGTCGGGCGCCACGGCCACCAGCAGCCCCGCCTGCAGAACCGCAGCCAAGAATGCGCAGACCCCCAGCGGCAACGCCGCCCGCAGTCCCTGCTGGCGCGCGCTGGGATCAGGCGGGCTCATCGGCCCGGAAGGACATCAAGAACAGCGGCGGCAAGCCGTCCGGGTCAGTCCGGCACCTTTGCCGTCACGCCACCGGCACGGGCTTCGACGCCGCCGCTGCCCGAGACCGTGGCCGAAACACCCCCGCCGGCATTGGCAGAGACCCCGGCGGGCGCCGGGGCGGCCGGCTTGGCCACGCCGGGTGGCGACTGGGGCTGCGCCGGGCCGCCGGCAGCGGGCATGTCCGGCTCGCCGTTGGCCAGCTGCATGTGCTTGAGCGCGCCCACGGCATCGCCCGAGTCAAGGTAGATCTGAGCCAAAACCAGATGGACCTTCTGCACTTCCGGGGGCTTCTTGGCCGCGAAGCTCTCACCCTTCTGGATCGCTTCCTGAACCTTGCCCTGGGCCGCCATCGTCTTGATGCGCTCGCTCATCTCGCCCGAGCTCGGGGGCTTGAGAAGGTCGGCAATCTGCTCGGAGACCTGCCCGCAGCCCGCCAGGGTCAGGCCGGCTGCCAAAACGAAGGGAACCGCAAGGGATCGAACAGTCTTCATGGTTTGTGCTTGAAAAAGGGGTGCGTGAAACCATACGCGGTTTCCAGGGGCAAGGCAATATTTGCCCGAGGCGGCCGAGTGGAGTCCTCCATCCTTGTGCCACTTGCGTTTTGGGAAATGCGGCTTGGGATTCTCGAAATCCGGGTCGCATAATGGACGGACGCTGACAGCCCCAGCATTTTTCCGGGTTCGGCGGTATTGCGGTTGCGGCCGCGTCACTTTCATCCGCGCGCGCCCAGCCTCAATGGGTTCTTGAATCCCCGACTTCATGGCGATGAAACCTATTCCTGGCGGAGTTTTCACCCTGGCCGGCATGGTGCTGAGCGCATCGGCTTGCGCCTGGCCCGGCCCGGAGCCCGGTTGTGAGACCGAGGCGGCCGCCCGCACGATCAGCAGTGTCGTGCTGAGCGTGCACGATGGCGACACCCTCACCGTGACCGAGGGCGGGCGGACAGTGAATGTTCGGCTCGAGGGCATCGATGCGCCGGAACTGTCACAGCCCTACGGCGCGCAATCCAGGGAGGCCCTGGCCCGCCTCGTGGCCCAACAGCCGGTCACGGTTTCGTACTCGAAGACCGACCGCTACGGTCGCGTCATCGGGCGGGTGCACACCCGCGACTGCACGGATGTCAACCTGAGGCAACTCGCCTCGGGAATGGCATGGTTCTACGCGGCCTTCCAGTGCGAACTGCCGGGCTCGGCGCGTCGGCAATACCGCACCACGCAGGAGGCCGCCCGGTCGGAACGGGTGGGGCTCTGGGCCCAGGAACAGCCCGAGGCGCCTTGGATGCGCCGCAACGGCCGCCACCCGGCGACACCCGCCTGTCGGGATTGAGGCCGGCTCAGGACGCCAGCGGCCCGGTCCGGCCGGGGCCGGCAAACCATCGCTCGATGAGGGCCTGACGACGGCTCGGGTCGAAATTGACGCGCGAGGGATCGCCCTGAACCTGCCGCACGAGCAGCGGGTCCATGACGCGGCTCCACAACCAGGGCAGATAAGCCAGGATGAACATCGCGAAGTAGCCGCTGGGCAGTTGGGGCGACTGGTCGAAGTGGCGCAGGGCCTGGTAGCGGCGGCGCGGATGGGCATGGTGGTCCGCATGGCGCTGCAGGTGAAAGCTCGCCCAGTTGGAAAACAGGTGGTTGCTGTTCCATGAGTGCTGCGGGCCGCAGGGTTCGAGGCGGGCGTCCGGGCCGACGCGCCGCAGCAGCCCGTAGTGCTCGACATAGTTGGCTGAGGTCAGCTGGAAGTTCGCCCACAGGGCCGCCGGCAGCAGGAAGGCAAAGACCGCCACGCCCAGCCACGCCGCCAGGCCGGCCCAGATCATTGCGGTGACAGCCCAGGAGCGCAACAGGGTGTTGTGGGGTGAGACCACCCCGCGACCCTCCTGCGCAAGCCGGGCGGCCTCCAGAGCCCAGGCCCGGCGCACCGCCCCGGGCATCTCCCGGGCGGCAAAGCGCCAGACCGATTCACCCATGCGCGCCGAAGCCGAGTCCGCCGGCGTGGCCACATCACGGTGGTGGCCACGGTTGTGCTCGAGCGTGAAGTGGCCATAGCCGGTGATCACCAGCACGGCCTGGGACAGGAGGCGCTCGCGCAGGCCGCCCTGATGGCCCAACTCGTGGCCCAGATTGATGCAAAAGCCGCCCACCACGCCCGTGCTCAGAATCAGGCCGGCCAACCCGGTCACGCCGATGTCGGCCCACACACTGAACCACGCCGCCGCGCCCCACGCGACCCACAGCAGCGGCACCAGCGCCTGGGTGATGCGGGCGTAGTAGGGATCGGACTGCAGGCCGGGGATTGCCGACTCTGGGGGGTTGCTCTTGTCGGCACCCAGCAGTGTGTCGATCAAGGGGGCGGCCAGGTAGACGAAAGCCACCGGCACCCAAAGCGCCCAGTCCGAGGGCCACACAGTCCAAAGCAGGGGACCGGCGCCGGCCAATGCCGGCACGGCCAGGGCCCAAAGCCAGGCGGCGCGCTTGGGGTCGCGGTAAGGCCCATGACGAGCCTCGCCGCCAAGCGGGGCGGGGGTCGGCTCGTGCATGGGTTCAACGGGTGCCACGGCTTTCCTTTGATGCCTGTGCCTGGGAGAGCGCCTGCGGGGGCAGGGCGCCTCGGAGAAACCGCCAGTCTAGGCGATGGTGGCCCTCGGGGCTCGCATCAGCCCCCGGCCAACGGGGGTCTCCCCCCTCGCCCAAGGGCCGCGAAAGTGGTTACGATCGTGCGCTGAGTCAGAAACTCGAGCGGCGGCATCTCGACTGTCGCGATTTTTGGTTCCGCCCTGGTAGCAGTATCGCCATGCACGGATATTGGAAAGAGTTCGGCTTGCACACGGCCTTGGGCCGGTTCATGACCGCCGTGGAAAGACGGGAGCTGCCGGCATCTCCCCCCGATGTCACCCGCGCCATACGGCTCGCGCACGACGAGTTGCTCCAGCGGCATGTCCCCCTGGCCGACATCGCCGAGTTCGCCTGGCGTCTGAGCGCCTATTGCCAGGACGGCGGCAGCCACGACCTGGCTCTGGTCACGGCGCTGCACTTCCTGTGTGACCGGGACGCGTTGTCGCCACGGCTGGAGCATGTCCGTCGGGATGCTCGGCACTGTGCTCAGGAGTGGATGACGCAGGGCAGCGCATCCATGGGGGTGGTCTCGCGCTTTGAGGAAGCGCTGTTTCGTCGGTTTCCCTGAATTCTGGCCGGGCTCAAGATACCCCGACGACGCTCTCGCCCTCAGCGGCGCCGCTGCAACAGCCCCTTGGCCACCACGGTGACCGAAGCCGTCAGGAAGGTCCCCCACAGAAGATCGATCCCGGTCACAAGCCAGGGCCAGTCACGCATCGTGGCCTGGTTGGTCAGGTCGTAGGTGGCATAGGCCACAAAGCCGAAGAAGCCCCCGCGCAAAGCCGCGCTGGCCAGCCTGGCGTCCGGCAATTGCGGGCGCACCGTGAAGACAACCATGCCCGCGATGTAGATCGCGTAGAAGACCGCGGCAGCCAGCAGGTCAGGCTGCGGGGCAAGGAGGTGGCCGATCGTGGGCTGGTACAGGCGGGAGGCCATCGTCAGCAGCCAAACCGAGTCGATCGCCATGAAGACGACCGCCGTCAGCGCCCAGGCCCGAAGGAAGGCACCCGGGGACAGTGGCGCACTGGCGGGCGCAGGGGAGAGATCGATTTGTTGAGGCTCGGACATGACCCGACGCTACACCAGGGCCGAGGGAGATCGGCCTGTGGGGTTGTTCAGCGGCACGCGAGGGGCGCGGGTCACCGGACCCAAAACCGCCCCGCCGCGTGCCAAGATTGCAGTTTCCCAACCCCGGCCACAGGAGCGTCCGATGACCGCAAAGACCCGTACAAAGCCAGCGACCCCGCCGCGCAGCCTCGGGCGCTTGGGCCTGAAGGCCAGGGCGATGGTCGCAGCGCTGGTGCTGGCCTTCGGCTGGGCCGGGTCGGGCGGTGGCGCCGTGGCACAGGCGCAGCCGAACGCCCCGGGGTTCCCGAGCAAGCCCGTGAGGATCATGATCGGCTTTCCTGCCGGCGGGCCTCTGGACCAGCATGCTCGGCTGCTGGCCGAGCGGCTGCAGCAGGTGTTGGGTCAGCCCATCATCATCGACTACAAGGCCGGTGCCGGCGGCACCGTGGGCGCCCAGGAGGTGATGAAGGCCGCGCCCGACGGACACACCCTGTTGCTGGCCAACACCGGCACGATGGTGATCAACCCGGCGCTCTACACGCGGCTGCCCTACGCCACGCTGCGGGACTTCACGCCCGTGGCCCGCACCGCCATGCAGCCCCTGGCCTTCCTGGTGCATCCCAGCCTGCCGGTGCAGAACCTGCGCGAATTCATCACCTACGCGCGCGCTCGGCCGGGGCAGATCAATTACGGCTCGGCGGGCCATTGTGGCATCAGCCATCTGGTGCCCGAGATGCTCAAGTCATCCACCGGGCTGTTTCTGGTGCACATCCCCTACCGCGGCAGCGCACCGGCCTTCACCGACCTGATGGGCGGCCAAGTGCAGTTCA